>JAAHHL010000967.1 GCA_010672185.1 Caldora sp. SIO3E6
TCTGAAAGGTCTCGATTGCGAAATTGGACCACCACCCTTCCCGCTGAGAACGCCGGAATTCCATGACCGCTTTCCCTTGCACAAGGTTCCGGTCCTCGAACTCGATGACGGCGTATTGTCTTTATCATTTCTATTATGGCGCTATTGACTGCCGGTTCCGTCACCTCCTCTTGGGTTCTGTTTACCAAATATTGGGCTTCCTCTGGTGCTTGTTCTTCCTCGACTGTGGTTAGTACCATCAAGGCAAGTCCTAGTGGTAATTGTTGGATATCACCTAATTCATCCAGGTACACCCGTTTTACTTGAGGACTGTTTAGCAGTGTTCGATAGGGCTCAATATCACTCTGCTCAATACTCCGTGTTGGGTAAATTACCACCACAAACCAATTAGAATAGCGATTGCGGTTGCGATAGAAGTACAGAAATGATTCACCAAACAACCGTTCGTATAGCTGCTCATCTTTTTGAAATTGCACTTCGCAGAAATAGACGACACCTGCATCCTCAGTATCTGGAGGTAGGAAAACTCCATCAATTTCAAACTTTGGTTCCTTAACTGCCACCGAGTCAAAGCGATAATTGGTTGCATTAGCAGGTGAGGTTTCGAGTAGCTCAAATATTAATGTAGGTGATTGCTGGAAAAGTCGGTAAAAAATCGAATCTCGCCGCATAAAAGGAGTTGAACTGGGTATAATTCCTATTGATTTTACTACTTCCTCCCTCCTGGCTCGGAGCTTCCTTGCACTATTGTGAAGTACCCACGCTCTGCTAAAGTGGTTAGTGCTTATGGGTAAATCGTTTGATGCTCAGTGCAAGTATCTTAAATTTTACTCCATTTGTACGTTGGACTTAAGGGAAGGGGAAATGCTCAGAAAAATTACCGTACTAATGCTAGTCTTGAGCCTAGGTCTCTATGGCTGCGATACTGGTGTCGGCGGACTGCAAAGTTATGTAGATAGCATTGATGGCTATAAGTTTCTCTATCCCACTGGTTGGCTTCCTGTCAAAGTTACTGACGGTCCGGATGTGGTATTCCACGATATTATTGAAGTAACAGAAAATGTCAGTGTCGTGATTAGTCCTGTTCCTGAAGGTAAAACCCTTGCAGAATTAGGAACGCCTGGTGAAGTGGGCTATCAGTTACAGAAAAATGCGATCGCTCCTCCCGATTCTAACCGCCAAGCTGAATTGGTTGATGCCCAACAGATGGAGTCTGGAGGTAAGAATTACTATATTCTCGAATATAGTGTCAAGTTGCCCAACCAAGAACGGCACGATATAGCTAGTATCGGAGTGCGTAGTGGCAAACTCTTTACCTTCAACTTGTCTACTACTGAACAACGCTGGGAGAAAATGCACGATTTATTTGAGACAGTTGCTAAATCTTTTTCCCTTGATTGAGATGAATATGACTAGTACCGCTGCGCGGAATTCAAAATAACGTCTAACGTAAATTAAATTGTACCTATCGTAGGGGCGGGTTTAGTGACAATCTAGGCCATTTCACTGAAATATTCCGCTCAAAACCCGCCCAACACCATCCCCCAACTAACACCACTAGTCTCCCCTAAGTATTAAAAGTTACTAAATTCTACCGAAAAATGTAGACCGTTCTCTTGCCAAGTTCTTCTGGTATTGTCTACAGGAATTAATGGAATACCCCAATCCAAACGAGCATTGAAGTTATCCCCTAGTTGCAACTCAAATCCTAATCCAACGGAAGCTAGACTGTTGGCATCAGGATTGGCTCTATCGGTATTCCAGGTTGTCCCGATATCAATAAAGGGAGCTAATTGCAACATACTTTCTGAGCCAATGCGCAAAATTGGCACCCTTAGCTCAGCAGAAGCAAATACCCCATTATCTGTGAGCACACTAAACTGACGGTAACCCCGAACACTACCTAAACCCCCTAGCCCAAACTGTTCAATTGGTAGCAGGGGTGTGGTGGCTAACTGCATGTCTCCTCGGATTAATAGTATAGTATCTGGTCCTAGGAGCTTTACCCATTGTCCTTGTCCTCGCCAGGAAAAAAAGCGGCTATCGGGAATCGGTTCACCGGTTCCAGGATCAGGGTCATTGAGAGTAGCATCAAAGGCTCCGATACCAACATTAAACTGAGAGCGCAGTGCTAAAACTTCTTCGGCACTTCTTTTTGTCCATTCTTGAGAGAATCCCAGGGAGGAGACACGGGTACGTCCCTGGTCATCTGCTCCTTCGGAGAGGGGAAAGGGAATTCCGAGTAGGGAGTTGTCGGTTTCTCGGCGAGTACCTGTCAAACTGAGGGCAAATTCTTGGGTAGGGGTTTGTACTATTGGTTGACGGATGGTGATATCGTAGTTGCGGGAAGAGGATTCGATGTCTAAAATGTCGAAGGGTGGTTCGATGACCTTACTGGAAGTATTACCGTAGCTCAGGGTCAATGTTCCATTACGAGGATTGAATGGGACAGTATAACTAGCGTCTATTTCATTGCTACCATCGGTGTTGGTATAACCGAAGGTCAAACGATCTCCAATTCCCAGAAAGTTAGCTTGCCCTATAGTAAAACCTCGGCGGAAGCTACCAACACTGGGGGAACGACCATTATTGGCAAAGACTTCATAGAGCCAAGTATTGGCCTCTGTAACCTCAACTATCAGTAAACTAGTAGCGGCTCCTGAGCCGGTAGAGAGTTCAGCAGAGATATTATCAATTAGTGGATCGAGTTGCAGAACCTGTAAGGCTTCGAGTAATTTATCGACATTTAAGGGTTTAGCTGTAGCAATTTCTAGGCGCGATCGCACATATTGAGGAAGTAGACGGCGAGTACCATTCACCTCAATATCTTCTAATCCCCCTTCAACGACTTGGATAGTTATGGTAGGGTTGGTGAGGGATTGAGGAGGAATCAAAGCACCGGAGGTTACATAGCCGTTACTGGTATACAATTCAGTGATTTTGGTACGAGCACTTAAAAGTTCGGCAAAGGTAATCGGACGACCAGTGAATTTCTTAACTTCTTGGGCTAATTCTTGATCGCTAAAGGCTGTATTGCCGCTGAATTCAAACCGTTTGATCGTAATCTTAATTTCCCCTGGAATAAACCCTTCAGGAATATCAGACCCTCCGGGAGTCGAATCAGAAGGTCCTAATAATTCTTCTGGGGGTGGTAGGGGTTGGGGTAGCTCAGGTTCTGGCGGTTGTGAGGGAGAAGGTTGGAAAATATCCCGTGGCAGCGGTGGAGGGGATAGCTGTTTGAGTTGATTATTATTGGGCAAAGGTACAGAAAGTTGAGATAGTTCCACTGAAGGAGCTCCCTTTATTACGTCCCGAATGCCGAAACCTGGCGGGTTCGGCCCGCCGATGCGCCGCACGACGGCAGGGCAGTCTCCTGGGCGCGGTTGT
>JAAHHL010000968.1 GCA_010672185.1 Caldora sp. SIO3E6
TTATTTGAGCAATCAAGTCTAACAATCCACCAAGAGATTGTCCTTCTTGTTGACTAGCTAATTTAATGACATCCATAGCTTTTTGAGCTTGCGTCCCATTCATTGGCAGTTGAGACTCATCAACACCGTAGCGGAAAATCACCTCCTCAAATTGAGTGGGTAGGAGGCATTTGAGCTGATTAAGAGCACGTATTTCTGGTGGTTCGACCACTGATGCAACTTATCCTTTTGTTGATGAAATCCGAAGTTATTTTTGGAGAGCTCCTTATTTTAAATGGGGAGCTATTTGCTCGAGCACGTCTAACAATCCACAAAGAGATTGTCCTTCTTGTTGACTAGCTAATTTAATGACATCTATAGCTTTTTGAGCTTGCGTCCCATTTATTGGCAGTTGAGACTCATCAATACCATAGCGGAAAATCACCTCATTAAATTGAGTGGGTAGGAGGTTTTTGAGCTGATTAAGAGCACGTATTCTTGGTGGTTCGACCACTGATGCAACTGGTTCTTTTGTTGATGAAAAAACAGGTGCAGTAGCAGTACTCTCTTTTTTTCCTTGAGGAGGATAGCTGACAATGGTGAGCGATCGCCCACCTCCCAATTGGAAAGGTTCTTGTCCACTACCCGATAACCGTTGATAAACGAAGTCAAATAGGCGATTGACACTTACTTTGCCCGTCGCCGGTTCAGCATTCTCCTGGGAAAGTCCTTGAAGTACAGCGCCAGTAAACAATCCATGTTCACCTTCTTCACGAGCCAGTTCCCCTGCTCGACAAGCGGTTATTAAATAGTAGTCTCGTGGTGATTGGAATACTGAGAGGCTCGGTTCGAGGGAATTCCGATTTAATTCTAGATTATCCTCTAACAGCGCTCCAGCATGACAGCAGTCCAAGAATACGACTAAACTACTCAAGTTAGATTGGCTCAGTAGCTCATTGAACTCTTCATCAAGAGCAATCCCATTACTGCCATCTATAGTACTATCTGAAGTTGCCAGAAACCCTCGTTGCTTACCCAGGCGATTGGCAACCCGAAAGCCATGTCCAGCAAAATAAATAAATACCTCTTGGTTTTGAGCCTCTTGCAAAAAATCTTTCAAAACGGCAAACATATCGTCTGCCTTAACTCGCTTATCTGGTGCAACTTCATAACGATCCTGCTCTTTAACCCAGCGTCGAGGCAGACGTTGCACTTTGTAGAAATTTCCCTGCTTTTCCAAGACTCTTGCCACTGCCTCAGCATCAGTTGCCGCTTGCGGTAAATTGGGAAATTTGTTATAGGTTGCCACCCCAATCACCAGCGCGTATCGAGCCATAGATTCTGACCAAATTCTGAACCAGACAAGTTATTCTTAACCATAGTAGCAATATTTTTCCAGTGAGGTAGGGGATGTCGCAAGTTGAAAAACTGATTATTAAAGATAACGGTGAAGAGTACGAGATTTACGTCGAATCCAAGCAAGAGTTTGACCTACCGGAAGACGAAGGACCTAGATATCGTGCAGCCTTACCCACAGTTAACTTAGAGGCAGTCCACAAACAAATTCGCGGTTATGCCAAATACGCCATTGGTGCTTTCAAAGAATTTAGTGAAGCTGAGGTGGAGGAAATTAGCTTGAAATTCGGCTTGAAGGTTGGGGGTTCTACTGGTATTCCCTTTGTTACGGAGGGGAGTGCTGAGGGTAATTTTGAGGTAACTGTTAAGTGTAAGTTTCCTGATAAGCAAAAAAGCATTTAAAGCAAGGGAATGGGTCTGATTGAGACTCGGATCTGTACAGGAGGAGGATAGAAGCCCAAGGTAATTTCCTCTCTGGCTAGTCATTACGGAACATTAATAACGACAAATAAACCATATTTGTATCTATCAGGAAAGCAAAGTCTGCCATCAGCAAAGGTCATTTTCCAAGTTGCTTGATATGTTCCCCTTGACTCTGGCGCTTTTAATTCAACTTCAATTAAAACTTTTTGTCCAGGGAGTGTGTCAGGAATGTTCACATGCCTAGGAGAAGTGATTAAACCAAAACCTTGATTATCTCCGAGCCTTGTCAGGGAACGATCTTTCCAAAGTACCCCTCCCGCATTCCGGACTTCCCAAATTTTGGTAAAAGTTTCATTTGCTTCTATAAGTGAGCCATCAGGTATGGTTACATCTCGAATGAATTCTGAATAGTCTTGAGCAAACATCTTGATACCGATTCTTTTCTGGTGTGGATATTTTTCGAGACTTTATATATAGGCTCACACTTTACCTATTATAAAATAATAGCACGAAATAGTAGGGATGAGAAGTAATAACCACAAAGACACAAAGAGCACAAAGGATATTCCCTTGATTAAGCGATTGCAAATTCTGTGTATTGCCTCACATGAGGAGGATGAAACCCCAAGACAATTTCCTCTTTCGATATACCCTTGTGCAACAAATCTGTTGCAATTCCCTCCTCAGTCCAATCTTCCTCAATCCAAATCTTCCCTTCTTTCAAACGCAGATGAATCATCACACTTTTAATTCGTTCATCATACCGCCAACCGAGCAACAACAAAAGATACTGGTCATGTAGTTCGTCAAACACTAAACAACTCTCGGTTGTAGATTCAGATTTCTCGTTAAGCTGATGATATTCAGCTAGAATATCCTTGATTATCTGACGATAATATGTTGATCTATCCATCGCTACTCTAGACTGTAATTCTCCGCCAAGATATTCCAATCATCCTTAATTAACGCAAACCGAACAGCATTGTGGTAGATGTCTTTAGCGGGCATCATTCGTTACAGAGTCGTCAATAATCTTATTTTAGCCCAATACGATGACAGGCAAGATGCCTATTACACTAGAATATGACAGGCAAGATGCCTATTACACTAGAATATGACAGGCAAGATGCCTGTTCCACAACACAATACAAGAAGATGATGAAGAGAATTTAGTGTCCTAGTAGCGATCTCTAAAAGTGCTGACAAGAAGCATCCGGTTAAGTCAGATGATTGTAGTGGGAGCATCTTGCTCCCTAGAATTACGCCCAAGCAGGCAGGAAACTTCCACTAATCGAAGAAAGCAACCAATGGATACTTTTCCAGGCTTTATATATAAGCGCACACCTTTACTATTGTAAAAAATAATAGCATAAAATAATAGCGATCGCTCACAGGTAAGTTTTAGACTTGTAATAATAGGGCTAAACGTAGATAAATATGGCGGCTATTAGAGGATCTGGATCATGAAAGCGATCGAAACAACTGCACTTATCAACGACCAAGGACAACTACACCTTGATCTTCCCCTCGAATTGAACCATAACCAACGTGTTCGAGTTATTGTTCTTATCCCTGAAGATGATGAGACTGATCCAGATGATACTCCTACAGAAGTTGTTTTAGAAGGA
>JAAHHL010000969.1 GCA_010672185.1 Caldora sp. SIO3E6
TGATTCCCCAAGGCGATTGCGGTTATAGTGTTAAAGGGCCAGAGTTAGGTAATGCCTCTACCTATTATTCAATAGTTCAGCAACAAACCCAGGGTACAATAACTGTTGGTGAAGAAACCTTTGAAGTTACAGGTTTCACTTGGAAAGACCACGAATATTCTACCACTAGTCTCAATGCCGGAACTATCGGGTGGGATTGGTTTTCACTCCAGTTAGACCAAGGTACATCCCTGATGTTATACTTGCTGCGACGGGAAGATGGTAGTATTTCCCCTAACTCCAGCGGTACTTTTATTTCTGCTGATGGCACTGTGCAATCTTTGGATAGCCAAGATTGGCAGTTGCAAGTCTTAGATACCTGGAAAAGTGCCACTAGCCAAGCGGAATATCCCTGTCAGTGGCAGTTATCAATTCCCAAACTAGATTTGACTTTGACAGGGAAGCCGCTGATTAACAATCAGGAGCTCAACTTGTCTACAGTTTATTGGGAGGGAGCAGTTAATTTTCAGGGATATCAAGCCCAAACCCCTGTCAAGGCTAAGGGATATGTAGAAATGACTGGCTATGCTCAGAGCCTAGATCAAGTTTTGTAATTATCTACTACTGAGATCACTCAGTCACTTGAATTACTAATTAGGGCTTGCTGAATAAGTGTGCAAGCCATGCCAGACAATGGTTTCAACCGTTGAAAAGCCTTGAATTATGCCAGGAAATTGTATCAATGGGCTCAAAAACCTTGCACTTTCGTTGAGATTAACTCAAAACTTGTTACTTTTTTCTTCCTAAAGTGCTCCCATTTGACTTATTCTCCCAAACCCTAATTAAGAAAGCCACTCACCTATACCGTTAAAACAGTTGTCAACCTCACGCTGGATTGATCTAGGAATGAACGACCAAACCAGAATATCTTGAAGCCCTCGCATCCCATCAACCTGATAAAGAAGATGACCCGCATCCGTTATTTCTTGGCTTACCTCAGGAGGATAATCATCACCGTATAGTATCACCTTGGATATTGCCTCAAAAAGCTGTGTTCTCGCATACCCAAAACTATTTTCAGGATTACCAATGTTCCATAGTGCTAATAACTCATCAAAGAAATTCTGTTTTAACGCTTCTTTAATTAACTGCTTTCCCCACCTAGATTTGGCAGCTATGGGTCCATATTTTTCTTGCATAACCCTAGCCCAAGTCACCTTGTTGGCGATCTTTGCCCGTCTGACTATATCTTCATCATAATATTCGATCTCAAACCTTGTTTGCTTTATAGGTATTTTTTTGGTGGATAATGGATGTAAAGGTAGTGGTGGTTTATAAGCAAAGTCTTTCCTGAGTGGGGTATTAATTCCCGGTAATTCGTTATTAAACATAACCTTCTTTCTATCAATTACCTTAATGATAGCTTTTTTTATTGTTGCTATTCTTTTTTTTACACCCCATATCCAGCCTACTTTTCAGCTCCCTGGGTCTTCCTTGAAGCGGGTGAGCGAACAAGGGAGTGGGGCAATACTGCTCGGTTAAGAGAGTGTGGGGAGTGTGGGGAGTGTGGGAGGTGTGGGAGGAAAGAAAGCGAGGGAGAGGGATTCGAGCTTATCCGAGCAGTATTGGGGAGTGGGGAAACTAGTCAGCAGACACTCCAAACCCTAATTCGTACTCTTCTCGCCAATGCTGAAGTGCTGCTTGCAATCTGGAAGATAGCCAACTGTCGTACTGGGGATAAACCGGTAAACGGGGAATCAACTGCCACCCAGCAGGCTCTATAATTTCTCTGAGTCTTTGCCGGTGGAGATGGGGATAATCGGGATTTACTTCATCCTTAGGGCCAATTCCTCCCAAATCCCTAGCACCAGCTGCTAAACAGGCAAGCAACCACTCAGTTTCTGGGACTAAATTGGGGGGAATTTGTATAGTAATCTCCTCTGGGAGAATTTGACGAGCTTGGGCGATGACTTTTGGTAGTTCCTGGAGTATAAAAGCAGGAGAATTCCAATTTTCTTGACTTCCAGGACTATAGGGTTGCAAGATTACTTCTTGAATATGACCATAGCCAGCATGGAGTTGAGCGATCGCTTCTAGAGTCTCCCACCAATTTTCCTCTGCTTCCCCAATTCCTAACAGTAAGCCGGTAGTAAAAGGAATGCCCAATTGTCCTGCCCATTCCAACTGTTGCAGTCGCAGTTGTGGTACTTTACTAGGAGCCTGTCGATGAACTGTTTTGAGTAATTGGGGTGCTAATTGTTCTAGCATTAACCCCATTGACACATTTACTTCCTTCAAGGTTTTCATCTCAGCCCAACTCAATGGTCCAGCATTGGTATGAGGCAAAAACCCTAAAGTAAGAGCTAATTCACTCAGTGCATAAATCCGTTGAAACCAGGATTCTCGCCTTGATGAATTAGGATGTACCTCACCACTGAGGATCAGAATCTCACAGACATTCTGAGACTGAAGTTCTCTGAGCTGGTTTTCTGCTTCTGCTAGAGTTAACCAAGGACTTTTTCCAGGGTCAGTACGAAAGTTACAGTAGCTACAGCGATTAAAACACTCATAGGTAGGAACAATCGTGTAAGCCGGACTGTAAGTAATTCTACTGTCATTGGAAATTGGCATCACTTTCGTTAAGTTAAGCTGAGGGAGATGGGGAGACAAGGGGGACAAGGGGGACAAGGGGGACAAGGAAGACAAGGGGGACAAGGAAGACAAGGAAGGTATTACCAATTCACTATCAAACCTACCACCTAACACCTATCACCTACCACCTAACACTTAACACCTAACACCTACCACCTAACACCTAATCACTGTTTATTAAGAGACCAATCATAGTCCAAATATCTCAGTTTGTAGTTACCCTGCTCCAGATACTCCTTGTCTTCTGGACTCTGATAATTGCTAATATAGTTCAAAACTGCCCGTTCATTATCATTGCCAGTAAATTTATCCTCTACACCATAGGTTGGCTTCCAATCTTGACCAAACCACTTAAAGATGGAAGAAATATAAACGATATTCTCCTCACGATCAATACGTAAACCGTGGGGACTCTCCAAAAATATACGAGTTTGGTCATCAAGTTGAGCATCTAATTGTTCTCTGGTGTAGGGTTCGTTCCGTAGTGGAGGACAACTGATCGCCGCACAAACCAAGGCAACGTGAATACGGGGTTCATTGAAATCAACCCGCAAGGTTTTGTGCTCAATATTATCCAAGGTTTTAGATTGACCAGCGATCGCAAATTTTCGGCCTTTCCAAACCCCAGGAATATCTCTAATACTTTTTTTCAGGGGATTTTGGTCAATAATCGATTGTAGAGTAAAAGAATTGTAGGCATTGATCAAAAAAGCAATTTGCTCTTCCTCACTCCAAGATTCATACTCGGCAGGA
>JAAHHL010000097.1 GCA_010672185.1 Caldora sp. SIO3E6
GCCCTGCAGGATGTTCATGTTGTAGGTGAGCACGGCCCGCTGAGACTCGCCGCTGAGCAGGTAGTTCCAGCTGGACCAGGTCTTGCGGTTGTATCTATCCCCTGTAACAATAACTTAGCGATCGCTTGATTCCCTTGGGAAAAGTCAAGTTCCTTACCTTGCTCTTGTTGTTCCCTTACCCAATTGAGATAATAGGGTAATCCCTGAGTCACTTTGTGGATCTTGTCCAGGGTAGCACCTTTTTTTATACCAATTTGCTTGAGGTAATTTTGGGTTTGTTTCTTAATAAACTTTACCAGTTGCACCTCATAGAGTAATTGCCGGTCCTGGTTGAGTTTGCGCCAACCTTCATCTGCTTGTAGTTTTTGCCTCCCTACAACTACTAGCCTTACCGGTGCAGAAGCTAAGGGGGTATCTTCCACTAAATACTGCCATAGCCATTGATTGAGGTAAGATTGAGCTCGTTCATAGGTATCCAAAACCAGCACCAACGGTTTTGCTCGATTCTGGGCAAATTGTATCAAACTCTCAGCAAACGCCTGGGTGAGTCGAGCCACTGGTTCCAACATCAGCGCTTGTAGTTGAGGCTTGTCTTTAGTTGCAGGATGGTGGCGCACTCGCTGTTGTATCCATTCTTGCAGATCTTCTGTATCATCTGCGATCGCACTTAAAGCTGCAAATCCGGAACCTGAGATATCCCAAGATTTGGATTTCCTGGAGGTAGTGGTAATACCAGTGGGAGTCAGCCAGATAAATCTTTGAAACCAGTTGGTAATCTTTCTGGCTTCTTCTGGGTTAATCTCTTTACCATCTACCGATGTCTGACTTAATTCAAAAAGAGCCGCTTCAAACTGTTGCTCCTGTTGGGTAAAGGCATCAGCAAGCTTTGCCACACCGATTAACTCCTGAGCCTGTCGATGCAAATTGCGCATCAGTTTTAACGGTGTGTTGATATCAGGAGTTTTGGCAAAACATACCCTAAGAAAATCTACTTTACCAGTGTGAGCCTGCTGTAATCTACCCAGTAAGGTGGTTTTGCCTACTCCACCGATACCATAAATATTGAAGAGTAAGGGTTGTTTGTGAGGTTCCTTAAGAGCAGTAGCGAAACGTTGTAATAGTCTTTGCGCTTCATCTCTTTCTATATAATACTCATCTGGAACAGGCGATCGCAGCTTAGATTGAAGGTTTTTCCCATTCTGAACTTCTTTGTGAGCTTGTGCTTCTGCGAATTGTGTCTCCAGAGAAGCCAGTCTTTGTTCAATCGCAGTGTTATCATCCCTATTTTGGACAACAGGTAAACGAGATTGTGCCTCAGATTCCCATTCTCCCTGTCTCCCAGTCTTCCCATCTCGTTTCCCCTGCCAATCAATCTGGATAAATTTTAGTGCCTCGATTACAAAATCCGCAGCATTCTTGGCAGCGGTTTGCTGACGCCTCTTTTTATCCTGTGCCTTATTACCATCAGCCCAATCGCAAATACTCTTAACCAGAATCCAGTCTACTTTTTTATTCTGACAGGCAATATACAAACCGGCTCCTTCCATCTCACCGCCGATTGCTTCTGGTTCAAAACTACGCAGTTGGTCACGAAAGTCTATATTATCTACCAACTTTTCCCCTGTCAAAACTACACCAAAGCGTACCTCAGCACCATCCCATTGTCGTACATCAAAGCTCTTGAAGAGATTAAGTAACCAGGGTGAGGCATGGGTTTTGTCTCCTCGCAAGATAGTCTGCGATTGGCCATCCTGCGTACCCAGCCGCTGCAACTCGTAGTTACACAATTGTTCCGTTACCAGAATATCACCGATCGCTTGCTTGTCTTCATTAACACCAAAGGCAATACCTACCATAATCACTGCCAAGGGTGAAAGAGCCTCAATACCTTTACCAACTGTTTGTGAAGATGCATTCAACCCACTACTGCCCATCTCCGATTGTGTCAGAAAAACCCGCGTACCGTTGACTGTACCCAAATCAAAATAGACGCGATCGCTGATGGATTTTTGTGTAACCTGATGATTAGCTTCCTGCTCAAAAGCCTTGATGACAGCACGGCTTTCTACTTTAGTTACAGTGACAATCAAAACATCCGCTTTATCAGTCATCAGGTTGAATGAACTTTTAACAAACAACAGAGCAAGGTATGCTTCTTCCAAAAGCTAGTATAAACGATGGGCAACAGGCAAAAAGCAAGATGAGTTAACTCATCCCCCGGCTTCTTTGTTGGGTTTGTCGAGTAAAGCCACAAAGACACAGAGGACACAAAGTTCATAGAGTATCAGTAGTTTTCACGCAAAACCGTCACCATTTCACCAAACTACACCATCACTTGACCCCTACAATTGTTTTCTTCCTTTGTGCTCTACCCTTCGGGAACTCCTTCGGAGAATGTGCCTTTGTGGTTCATAGTCTTAGAAACCTACAGCAAGCTCTAGATATTACAGGTGCTCAGGGATTGATCGTTACTTCAATCACCTGCACAGGTTAGATTATCAGGTTCCTCATAAAACAAACCTAACTTATCTGAAAAATCTTGTAGATAGGTCTTGTAGTATTCTCCTCGCTTCCGAGTTTTTTCAATAAAATCGGGGTCTGGATTTTCACACTCTAGGTTGCCATTAATCACTTCAACAGTTTTACCAAAATCGTTGTAAGTCACTATGGCTTCATGACAGGTAGTTAGACCTGGAACAGTTGTCTTTGAATCGATCAAGCCACCTTCGCGAGTTAACCAAAAAGCTAAAGATGCGTCCCATGCGGTTGTGCCTTCTAGCATAAGATCTGGATTGTACCAAAGTCGCTCATCGCCAAAAACCTCATTACTGGTTCGCAGATAGTTATCAGGATTAGTAATCTGCAGCGCACCTCGACCATAGTAACCATAAAGACAAGCAGGAGACTCATCTAGCCCTCCGCCCATGCCAGTGCAGTAGTCACAATAAGCGTCCCGACAATCGACCTCTTCAGCAAAACATAGCCCACCATTATATTGACCTGGTCCAGCACCATTAGTCTCTAAAGAGACATGGGCTAGAAAGGCAGCCAACTCTCGCATATTCTCTTCTTGAGTTGGGTTTGTCAGAAAATCAGGTCGATAATCAACAGCTTCCAGAAAATGGTCGTAGCTCAGAATGTCTGATCCCGTGCAAGCAGGATCAGTACTTGCTATGCTAAAAACCTCATCCCAGGATTCCTGAGTTGGAAAAACTGAGAAGACAAAGTCAATATTAGAATCTTCATCAGCCCATGCCGGACTTGTAAGTATAATTCCTGCATTTGTCAGGTTTATGACCATTGCCAGGAGCAGTGAAAAGCAAAAAACTAATAATCTTCGCATTGCTTTCTCCAACAGTGTGATTGCTGATTCAGTAGTAGACTGTATCAGGATTGTTCTCTAAAATCTTAATACATTTTTACAAGGCAATTCAGTCTAATTTTGAGAACAATTTATCGCAATCAGGGGTAGTATGAGCAAGCTTTAGGGATTAACCAAGAAATTAGCGATCGCAACCAAGAGCCCCGGCTTCTTTTTTGGGTTTGTCGAGTAAAACCACAAAGACACAGAGGACACAAACCTCATGGAGTGTCAGTAGTTTTAACGCAAAACCGTCACCATTGCACCAAACTACACCATCACTTGACCCCTACAATTGTTTTCTTCCTTTGTGCTCTACCCTTCGGGAACTCCTTCGGAGAATGTGCCTTTGTAGTTCATAGTCTTAAGAAACCTACAGCAATCCCTATACATTACAGGCGCACAACTACCCCATTATCCAAATAATAACAAAAAACCATAAAAATTACAACCAACACTCATAATCTTAAGAGAAAGCGATCGCATAAAAACTTGGCGTTGGGTTTCGCTTCGCTTCACCCAACCTACGAAATCTGGCAAGATGCCAGTTCCACAATCAATACAGGAGAAACGCTATATCATAGAATACTGGGTAAAACTACACCTACTTGATTGTTAAATATTTCCATATCTTTTTGGTCTTTTTCATTAAAACTAGCTTTGAAATGATCAGGAACAATCGGCCAATCAGCAGGGTCATATTCACCGAAATCGCCAAACTTGCATTTATTGACCAATTGAGTCACCGCCAGCAAATCTCCATCAGAACTTAAAACTGGCATACAGAGGAGACTACAAGTGCGATAATGGGTTTTCTCGTCAGTTTTTTTGGCAATCTCTGAATCTGGATGATCATATAAATCAAAGGCAATATTTACTGGCTGAGCTGTTTGAGCCACCTTGCCAGCAAAACCTTCTCCCATGGGTACTCGTGTTTCTATCCAGGAACCATCTGCTTGGGGAATTTTTGTCCATAATTCATTATTTTGGTAATCCACTAACCACAGAGTACTACGGTCAGCATTAGTGAGACTCTTCGCCCCTTGCATGACTTTTTGGATGATTTCTTCTGGATCTCCAGTACTCTGGCTAACTAAGCTGATAGCTTGATAGAGGGGATCGATCGCTCCTCGTTGTTCCTGAATAGTTTGGATTTCTCGATGGAAAGATTGGAAAGCTTGCAGAACTGGTAAAATTGAGCTGGCCCGTTGCTCTAACTTATCTCCGTCTACTTGGGTAAAGCCTTTGGGGTCAGTTCGTTCCTGGAAAGAGGAGCTAGAGATATTAGATAACTTTAATTTGTTAAAAAATCGGAAAATTGCGACTAAATGCCCCTGCTGATTCACCACAGGGAATAATAAGAGATTATTGAGATTATTGCGGTCTTCTTCTTTGATACCTGCCTGGAGTAAAAAGTCATTAAAGT
Source organism: Caldora sp. SIO3E6 (assembly GCA_010672185.1). Classification (GTDB taxonomy): domain Bacteria; phylum Cyanobacteriota; class Cyanobacteriia; order Cyanobacteriales; family Coleofasciculaceae; genus Caldora. The sequence goes on from JAAHHL010000097.1 coordinate 4,788, forward strand.
TGCCCAGATTGTTGCTGACTTTTGGCGTTTTTGAGGCGACAATCTTACTAGCTATACCTTGATTAGCGGGAACTCTAACCTCTACCGCACTACTTGCTTCTTCTTCAATAAATAACGACCAAAACTCATTATGTTCTCCATCAAAGAGGAAAAGTGTGGTATGAGCCGCCCCTAGTAACTGACCAACCGATAGTTTAATAAAGCCCAACATATAATAGAGAGCATTGTAGAGAGCTTCATCAGTCTGATTGTCTACAGTATCACTGAGTATAGCTAGAGCATTATAAATTGCTTCCTTGGGTTCAATTTGCGCTAACTGTTTGAGCTTCTCATGAGTCTTAACAAACTGGAGTACTACCCCTACTCGTTCATTGAAGACTTGCATTGCCTGTCGGTCATTTTTGTCAAAGCTAGCCTTGAAGTAGTCGGGCACTATTGGCCAGTCATCTTTGTTATATTCTGGATGCTCCCCCGGTTTCTTTTTATTGACCAATTGAGTCACTCCTAGCAACTCACCTTCAGGGTTGACTACTGGCATACACAACAGGCTACAAGTGCGGTAACGGGTATTCTCATCAGTTTTTTTAGCATTCTCTGCACTAGGGTGGTCATATAAATCAAACGGAATAATCATTGGCTCACAGTTTTGAGCTACCTGACCAACAAAGCCAACCCCAAATTCACAGCGCACTTCCCCTCTCCCAGGAAGTTCTGTCCACAAGTCACTCCGGTCTCTATCCACTAACCATAGGGTACTCCGGTCAGCGTTCATCAGTTTCTTGGCAGTATTCATCACCCGCTGTAGAATGGCCTTGGTATCCAAATTAATTTGGTCAAGAGAGCGGGTAGCTTCTGCAAGAGCCGCAGTTGCTCGCAATTTCTTCGTAGCTTTGTAACAAGACTGACAGCTTTCCAGAATCCGTCGAATGGGCACAACACATTGAGCCAACCTTTCCAAGTCTACTTTAGTAAAACCTTTTTGCCGAGCTTCCTCTAGGGAGTCATCCTCTTGATTGAGCGGCGAATGTAATTTGTTAAGTAGCTGAACCACTGCAACGACTTCCTTGTCTTCGTTTAACAGTGGTAGAGCTAAGATATTTTCGGTGCGGTAGTTATATTTTTTGTCATATTCTTTAACTAGCTCAGAACGAGGGTCATCGTAGACGTTTTCCGAGATATGAATCACCTTCTTCATCTGAGCAACTTGGCCCGCAATCCCTTCCCCAACTTGCACCTGAATATCTAAGAATTCCCCCTCTTGATTTTCCGCAACTAGGGACCAGAGTTCTGTTCTCTCGTCATTCAGTAAAAAGATAGTAGCGCGGTCTGCACTTAACAAATCTCCCACTTTCGAGGTTACATCCCGCAGAACCTCGTATAAAGCCTGAGCAGATCCTTGATCTTCTACTTCACTATCTGCTTTGGATAGTATTTCTACCTGAGAAACTAGCAGCTTTCTTTCTAATTCCGCCAGAGTCTTGAGAAATTCTGAGTCACTAGGTTCGAGCTCAGACTGTACAGTCTTCAGGGCATTTTCTACCCAAGCTTGGTTAAATATAGACTTATAAATCCGATTGTGAGCTTTTAGTCGGCTTTGCTGTTTAACAACTAAACCTAAAAGCTGTAGTTCTTTCTGCTCCGAAGAGTCATCAGCTAGCACAGTCTTCTCTTGCAAGATACGTTGGTATAGCTTCAAGAGTTTCAGACTACGTTGCTTGCGTCGGAGCAAGCGATCGCGTATTGTCCGTAACTGTTCTAGATCCTCTAGTTGTTCCCAATTTTCTACTAAGCGCGATCGCACTAATTTGGCAACCCATTGAGATTCCTCTCCTAGGGGGGGTGAATCTTCTGCTTCAATGATCAGTTGACACAGCTTCTGGGTGAGGAAAGGTTGTGCTCCTGTCCATTGCAGCACCAACGTTAACAATTTTTTATAATTTTGAGATTTTTCCTTTAATCCCCTAGCAAGCATTACTCCGCTATGGCGACTCTGGTAGGGATGGGATTTTTCTGCTGAACTGGCAATCATAGTGCAACTTAGATATAAAAGCCTAGAAGCTGAAATCAAACCAATTTCAGTGTTTGGTGCTAGTTTCTTAGAACTACAGATGAGCTTTTACTATCTCATAGACCAGCTAGATGCTACACCTATAGCTAGGGTAATGATAAACTAACTCAGCTGTCCTGATTAGTTTTTTAAGGGAACTGAGGGAGGATATTAGGGGAAATATAGCGTTTCTCATACTTGTGAGGTACAGAGTTCTTGGGAATGGGGAATAGGGAATAGAAGATGTACCTCACGGATTCGAGAAGTGCTATAAGCCGATGCTCTTGGGAAGCACTTGTCATCATGCCAGCATTTTGATTTCACCAAGCGTGAGGTGAGCACTTCTGCTGCTTGGGGTTATCTTACTGAATGTTACAGAATCTGTAACTCTACATCCATTGTCTTATCCCGCTTTCAGCCGTTAAAACCTTCTACCATCATATCTTAATTTGCGAAGAGTGACAGAGGGAGCATCTCAAAGTTCTATCAGCTGTCATCTCAAGTTCGGTTGAATACTTACACTTCGCTTGCCACAAGGCAGTCCCAATGAAAAATTTTTCACCACCATATATGAAAATCCCTTTCTCCGCGTCTCCGTGTCCCCGCGTCCCCGCGTCTCTTTCAAGTCAGAGGGCTCCAAGGGAACGAAGAAGGTTGCAAGGTAGAAGGGAATTATAAGTAATTATCCGGACTTGATATTAGAGGCAGGTGGATAATTTGGTCTTGATATTCATCGTCAAAAGAACCTTTGGCAATGATAATTAACTCATTGAGATTTTCGCCAATGCTCATATCGGCATTGAGGATAAAAATACCAGGAACATGGCGATTTTGTGCGATGTGATCTCCTAGATGGACTGGCATAGATGTGCGATTGTTGGTCACTAAAATAAAACCCGTGTCTTCGCACCAATTCAAAATTTCTGGGTCTAGCGTACTTTTAGCTGGGGTATCGGGTTCTCCCACAACTCTGATGCTAATGTCTGGTTCTCGTCGTCGCAATTGCTGGGCATAAACTGAATCAACATTTTCATCCATTAAGTATTTCAGCGTCATGAGCTTTATTTTTTGCTGCGAGTTCTGCTTTAAGTTTTCTAAGTCGTTCGACTGCGGGATGAGGATTTGCTGCTTGGGCTTTCCGTTGCTGGCGTCCCCACTCTAGCCAATCGGCGATGTATTTACTCACCGCTTCTTTATTGTGCAAGTAATAGAGAATAGTGGCGTAGACTTGTTCTAAAGTAAGGGATGTGTAAATGTTGGCAATTTCTTCAGAAGTTCGGGCGCGATAGATGTATTCGTACAAAATAGTTTCTATGCCGATGCGCGAACCTTTGAGTCGGATATCGTTGGGGGCAAGAAAGTTGAAATAGTCTTCGAGTTGCATGGGCTTCTTCTTCGTTGTGACGCTAAGGTTAGAGATAATTCTCGCTCTTGAGAAACAAGGGAACAGGGAACTTTGGAATAGGGAGCAGGGAGTAGGTTTTCTTGATGATACAATATGTTCTTAGTGTTCTTACAAGTAAATATGAGTTTTACACCAAACGAACTGATGGGAGATTAGGTGATGTGGAAAGATGAAATTGTTGAAGAAATTCATCGTATTCGCGAAGAATATGCCAAATCTTTTAACTACGATTTGAATGCAATATTTGCAGACCTACGTAGAAAGCAAGAAGAAAGCGGCAGAGAGGTCGTAACCTTATCGCGTAAGCCCAGTCTAACAAAACGTTGGAGCCGACGGACGAGAGATCTTGGTGGGGAAGCAAAAGATATTAGCCGCCGCTCAACTTAGCCGTTAAATCATCACAAGCCTATTGAACCCTTGTACTGGACCGACACAGCTAAAATGGTGGAATAAGTAGGTTGGGTGTAGCGATAGCGTAACCCAACTCCGGAGCACATTGTGTTGGGTTTCACTTCTCCTTCGGAGACGCTACGCGTTTGCGAAGCATACGCTTGGCGTAAACGTTCCACCCAACCTACATTTTTAGTCGTGTCGGTCTAGTACTGGTGCAACACACCTTAAATGAGAGAATAGATGTAGTGCGAGCGTCTCGCTCGCTAGAGGTAAAAAGCGAGCAAGATGTTTGTGCTACGCACACGCTACGCGAACGAACTACCGAAAATCTAAACTACCATTTTAGGTGTGTCAGTCCAGTAGTCCTGATTTTCCTGCATTTGAGTCTTACCGGGACGAACTCCTTCCGCCCCGTGAACCGGAGCTATTTTGATGCGTTATCTCCTTGATACTTGCGTTGTCAGTTTGGGTGTAATAGGAAGGTTAGTGATGAGGGTGCGATCGGAGGATTTTGGTACTCTTGCATCCAAATGGTCTAGAGATCTGGGGGTATTCATGTGTCACATGGCCTTTTTGTTGTCTTTTTCAAGACTTCCATGCTGGTTTAAAGTTTAAGTTAGTTTTCTGCCAGTAACCGCTCCAGCAAACTTGGTGCAACCCAAAAGCCAACCTCTTGTAATTGTTCAAATGTTGTTTCCAAGTTTAACAAACCGGCTCGGGCAGCATCTTTCACAATACCGAGAAGTCCAATGATTTTTAATCCACGCTCTGTGGCGATTCGCCTTGCTGCTTTGTCATCTAAGATCACTAAACTGGCTTTTAGTTCTTCTGCGAGTAGAATAGCTTCTCTTTCACCTGGATCAAGTTTTCCCAGTTCAACCCACTGAGGGGTTTTGATGGGTTGTATCTCAAGCCAATCAGGAGGTTGAGCAATCCAGCGTTTCACTACAGGCGGAGACTCAGATGCCCTCAGTTCATCTGCAACGGTTTGAGGAATAGTGACACTGTTGTAAAGGGTTTGTAATATATCAATTTGGTTGATCAACAACAAGTAACAAATCGGAGAAGTGTCAGAAACCACAATCATTGTGCTCTGAACTCCTTGAGGCTCTGAAGATCCTGTTCTAATTCAGCTTCATCATAGTTTAAATAGACACCCATCCGCTTCAGAAAGGCATGTACTGTGAGACGGGATGGTAGCTGAAGGATTTGACGCACTTCAGCAGTGCTGATTTGACCGTTGCTGTAAGCGTCGGCAATAATTACTTCTACAAGACGACGGGAGAGGTTGCCTTCAGTTTGGTCTAGTCGCTGAGCAATTTCATCGGGAATTTCAACGGTGATTTGCATATTACAATAGGTTATGAATTAAGTGTTAGTTCTATAGTAAGCGCTTGACTATTTTCGCAAAATGACGCCCAGAACAATCGGCACCCCTAAGAGTGAAGTGACGGTATTTAAAGGTAAGGTTGTTTGCTGTCCCGGCAGTTGAGCGAATAAATCTGCGGCTATTGCCAAGTTAGCCCCCAGTACCATAACAGCAGGTATCAGTAATCGATGATCGGCTGTTTTTAACAAGGCACGCCCCAAATGGGGAACGGCAATTCCGATAAAGGCAATTGGTCCACAAAATGCCGTTACCGTGCCAGCTAAGATCGAGGTTGTAGAGATTCTCCGTATCCGGGAAAAATCTGAGGCAATGGAGTGGTTAGCCGAGTTTGGCAGGAGGGAGGAATGAAGCAAGTATCCATTGATGAAATGAAAAGCGACCTGTCTGGCTATCTGCAAATAGCAGAGAAGGAAAGTGTTGTTATTACCCGTGGTGGACAACCTGTGGGGATTCTGCTCGGATTTGAAGATGCTGAAGACTGGTGGGAAGAGCTGTTGCTGCGCGATCCGCGTTTCGAGGTAGAGATTGCTCAAGCACGTCAAAGTTTGAAAGATGGTAAAGGAATCAGTATTGAGGATTTGAGAGCTAAGTATACAGGCTAATGCTCAGAAAACTCGACTCGTTAGATTCATGAGTGGCATTGACCGCGAAATTATCCTTGACCCCAGACATATTGCAAAGCATTTACCTGAAACACCACAAGTACAAAGATTACTGCGGCAAGGTAGATCTGCCCACGTTTTCAATAATTTAGTCACAATGGAAAGAGTTGCTCAAGCAATCATTGAAGGAGGAGAATTTACAGGGGTGATTCGAGGATATGAGCGTTACGGCTTGTATTTTACTCAAGCGATCGGTTACCGAATCGATCCTGATGATGGCTTTAGCACTCCGCTATTCTATGGAGAGGTGAAAATTGATGCAGAAAATCGATACCACGTCATCCCCCGCACTCGACCCAGCTAAGAGTGAATGGGATTTTGTTGAAGTCTGGATTGAGCCCATGCTGTCTCCTCCTTATATACTGCTGTTGTTAGGTGACCCAACCGGAAGTTGTCGTGTGTATGATCCGGCTGAAAATTATAAGGTTGTCTTCAGCAGCGCAACCTATGATGAAGCTCAAACTTGGTTGCTCGAAGATGAGTATGAGCCAGTTGAAGGAAGACTTTCAGCATCAGAGTTGTACACCGGGCAAGCTAGATAGGGTTTGCTTCAGGAAGTAACAAGTAACAAGTAACAAGTAACAAGTAATAAGTAATAAGTAATAAGGAATGCAGCATTTATCCTAGTTTTGGGCATTTGCATCCTCCAAAGTTACCCAGGGATTTTCCGGGTCGATGCCAGGTTTTTGAGCCAACAGATGCAATTTCCTTGGACTTTTTTGGATTGCAAATGCTTGAAACTGAAGTATGGCATGGCTGACCCACTTATTCAGCAAGCCCTAGATAGAGAGAAAACAACCTGTCAAAATCAAAGTAACCATCACCACAAAACTCAGTTACTAGAGATGCCACATATGGCGCTCTCTTAATAACAAGAAAGCGCCATATGAGTAGTAAAGACATTCAGTGGGTAAAAAACGGGCTAACCTGAGATTGGTCAACCCGTGAACTTGGGAACGCCTAGATAGTTTATTTCTGAACCATCAGCTTAACGTTGGCGTTTTGCAGACCGCGCTGCTTAACATCAACCAAAGTCTTGTTAACTGCATACTTCTGATTGATTGAGTTGATCAGCTCAGTTTGATTGTGCTTCTTGGCAACACCCCAAAGGTCAGCAATCAAGTCAAAGGAACCATCGCTATTGCGAGACCAACCAAGATCGTACTCGCCTTCGAGAACAGCAACGATGTCAGAACGAACTCGTTGGCCATTGTAGCCACGAACATCGGCTTCTGTCTTGACTGAGATACCTAGGTCACTCAGAGAAGCCTTCAGGATTTCAGCATCGGTGATCTTGGTGCGTAGAGTGCTAAAGTGAGACATTGGGATTTCCTCCAGTAGAGATAGATGAGAAAAGACAACTTAGCGTTTGATTTTGGTGACTTAGCCGCAGAAACAACAAGGCGATATTGCGGCTTTTTGTCAAACTGCTAGCAAGATTTTGCTAGCCTTTACTCCTGTTGGGAGCAGGAGAAAGCCTGTTAGAACTCCAATCGCTGATACTCAGCAATGGAGGATGCAGCAGGTCGCGCTCGCTGCCTAGCCCAGTCCCTGAGGGCTGTTACCTGCTCTGTCATCGTCCGAGAAAGGGGCAGAGTGGACTTGATTGCTGCGATGATATCCAGTTGGGTGAACTCTCGCCCTTGAGCAAATGCCTCGTACATGGCAGCAATTAATGCTTGCTCAATTTCTGCTCCTGAAAAGCCATCAGAGACCTTAGCCAACTGCTCGATATCAAAGCGAACGATATCTCGACGCCGCTTACTCAGATGAATATTAAAGATTTCCTGACGCTCTTCTGCATTAGGTAAATCAACAAAGAAGATTTCATCAAAACGACCTTTGCGAAGGAATTCCCCAGGTAGACGCTCCACCCGGTTAGCTGTCGCCATGACAAACACTGGTGAGGTTTTCTCTTGCATCCAGGTGAGGAAGGAGCCAAAAATCCGACTTGAAGTTCCTCCATCTGAGTCAGAAGAACCAGCACCACCAGCAAAAGACTTATCTAGTTCATCGATGAAGAGTATAACTGGAGAAATTGATTCTGCGGTTTTCAGGGCATTACGTAGGTTAGCTTCTGATCTACCTACCATTGAGCCATCATATACCCTACCCATATCTAGGCGCAGTAGGGGCAGCCCCCAAAGTCGAGAGGTCGTTTTAGCAATTAAGGATTTACCGCATCCGGGAACCCCCAGAATTAACATCCCTTTCGGTTGAGGTAAGCCGTATTCTCTTGCCCTTTCAGTAAAGGCGTCAGAACGCTGTTTTAACCACTTCTTGAGTTCTTCTAAACCACCAACAGAG
>JAAHHL010000970.1 GCA_010672185.1 Caldora sp. SIO3E6
CTGCAGTTAAACAAAATCGCACTACTGACCGAGTTCTACAAGTAATGAGCTACACTGGTCAAGGCTTTCCCAGCTTTATTACTGCTCTGTTATTGCTGTTCTTAGCTCAAAATCTCTCCCCTATGGAGTTGCTCATCACCGCCATACCCCAGAAATTGAACAAACCTGCAACGATTTGGCTGGTCGCGAAGTTATGGTACAGTTTACTCCCCACCTGATACCAATGGTGCGGGGTCTACTGGCAACTGTTTATGCGACACTGCGAGATCCAGGGTTAGTCAGGGAAGACTTAATTACCATTTACACTGCCTTTTACCGAGCATCTCCTTTTATCAAGGTATTACCTGCTGGTACTTATCCCCAAACTAAATGGGCTTGTGGCACTAATCTTTGTTATATCGGTGTTGAAGTTGATCTGCGTACCAACCGAGTAATTGTGATGTCAGTTACTGATAACTTAATTAAGGGTCAGGCTGGTCAAGCAATCCAATGTTTAAATCTGATGATGGGTTGGGAAGAAACTCTGGGTTTACCTAAGTTGAGTTTTTATCCTTAAGGTTGTAAAGTTTTAGGTTTTAGGTTTTAGTTTCCCATAAAGAGAAAATCTAAAATCTAAAATCTTAACGCTTTGCCAACCAAGTTACCAAATCTGACAAGCTTGTAAAATCGAAAATCTCTTCTGTTAGACTTTCCAAATCTGCTAAAGACAAATCTTCGACTTTGCTGCTTGTTTCTTCCGGTATTTCTCCGAAACGTTTTTTGAGTTGGCGTTTGATTAAAGCGATCGCTTCTGTTAGTTGTCCTTTTTCTTGTCCTTTTTCTTCAGCATAAGTGATTCGCCCTTTTTCATCCTGCAACATCATGCCTCGCGTATCAACTACTTCCAACTCTTCTACGGTCATATTGGCTTGGTTAGCAAGATTTAAAGCTAATTCGATCTCACTGACTTCCTCTAAACTCTCAGGAATACTATCTAAACTGGTTGCTTCTTTGAGGAAATAAATCCACTTATCACTTAAACTGGTTAACTCTGAGAGGGTTTTCTGGAATTTCGGCAATTCGACAAAGATTAACTGCAATTCTTGATCGAGAATTTCAAAGTTTTTTTCTTTTTCCTGAAAGACAAATTGGTTGATAACCTTTTCACTCTGCTGAAAGAGGATAAAATCAGTAATAGTGACAGCGATCACCGGATTGAGACGAGGGTAGTTTTCTCCTTTAATTAACTGATTGGCATAAGTTTTGGCTAAGTTATAAGCGACTCGCTTATTAAATGCGGTCATAGAGGATACCTGCATTTCTATAACCACAATCGAGCCATCGGCTAGAATAGCTTTTACATCTAAATAGGTATCTTTTAAGCTGAGTATCTTGCCGGGATTGTAGGGATTAACAATCGTTAAAGATTGAATGATATTTTCTCCACCATAAACGATGGCATTGAGAAAACTGATTAATATTGCTTGGCTTTGTTGGGAACCAAAGATTTTTTTAAAGACATAATCGATCTTGGGACTGACAAATCTCATCTTCTTCTTCCTTTTGTGCTTTAAGTTAGACAAGATATAGCAACCGCCAAGGCGATTAGGACAAGGGGCTTAAGCCCCTTGTTAACTTGCCTTACCTGAGAATGTTTTAACCTCCCTGGCGACTGCTATATCTTAATTTTATCAATTAATCTGGTTTGTGAGCCAAATTGCTTGCGATCGCGTTTCTAATGCTACAGATGTTGCTTAACGTTTGACTCAAATTATGCGATCGCTGCTGTTCAGAACCCCGACTTCTTTAAGAAGTCGGGGTTCTTGGCGTATCAGGGACAACTTGGCACATCTATGGCATCCATAGTTGTAACAGTACCAATATTATTATTATCTATATTCATCAAATCTACCACCTGCAATGTACCTCCAAACATGGGAACATTGGTTAGTTGATAATCTGTATCGCTCTCATTATCATTCAAGTTTATACAAAGACGACCTCCAAGGGCTGCCCCATTAAAACCATTGTTTGTTAGCACATTGGACTGGACATTAGCATCAATTTGTCCATTATCAGGATTAGTAAAGATGTTAATTCCCCTCTCATTATTGTTGCTGATGTTGGTGTTATTGCTAATCTCCGTAGCTATCTGTCCATCCCCACCAGCGAAGATGCTAATTCCATTGCTACCATTGTCGCTGATGTCGGTGTTGTTGGTAATCTGTGTAGTTATCTGTCCATTCCCACCAGCAGAGATCTCAATTCCCTCAGCACCATTTTGGCTGATGCTGTTGTTGGTAATCTTCTCCGCAGTTATCTGTGCATCCCCATTAGCAAAGATGCCAATTCCACTGAAACGATTTTGACTGATGCTGTTGTTGACAATCTCCGTAGTTATCTGGGTATTCTCATTGGCAGTGATCTCAATTCCGAAAGAATTATTGTTGCTGATGTTGGTATTGTTGTTGATATTCGCAGTCATCTGTGCATTCCCATTAGCCAAGATGCGAATTCCATTGCTACCATTGTCGCTGATGCTGGGATTATTCTCAATCGCTAGATTCCCCGTGCCACCGAAAGACCTAACAAAAATACCTTGCTGAGTATTATTTTCAATGGTGTTGTCACTGATGGTAGCGTTATTTATTTGGGAGTTACCGCCGTCAGTGCCGCCACTAGAGAATAAAGTTAACAATCCCTGTTCGATGATCACACCATTGCCACCATTGTTGCTAATCGTATTATTATTAATATCTAGGCTATTGACAATGGCCTCCCCTTCCAAAAAGATGCCAATACCATCACCGCGAGTATCAGCGTTAGGATCAGTAGTATCAATGCCATTGTTTTCCAACTGATTTCCGGAAATGGTGAGGTTAACTTCTCCTGCTGTAGTATTGATTAAGGCAATTCCTTGTCCCGTTGCTAGGTAATTATTATCGGGATTCGTGAGATCAAAATTACCCCGAAAACCAGTAGTACCAGTAATTTGGTTATCGGTAATTTCCACAGTACCAGTGACATCAAACAGTCCAATTCCTTGTCCCGTGGGGGGATTAGCTGTAGTAGGAGTTGCAGGCAACACACCGACAGTATTGGTAATTTTATTGTTAGCAATCTCTACAGTTCCGTCAACTTCTTCCAGGATAATGCCGCGATTCTGTGCCTGAGTAATCTGGTTATTGGTTAGTTTGACATTAGCCAAGTTCATTCCAGAAATACCACTATCGCCAGCATCAGTAATCTCAAACTCAGAAATCGCGATTGCCTACGGCACCAGCGTAGCTGATCGCTCCACTACTATTTTCGAGTAAGATACCTTCGGCAGCAGAGCCACTACTCCGACCATTAGCTAAATTCAGGCTACTCGTAACATTAGTTACTGCAATGCCATA
>JAAHHL010000971.1 GCA_010672185.1 Caldora sp. SIO3E6
GGAGCGGAGGAGCGGAGGAGCGGAGGAGCGGAGGAGCGGAGGAGCGGAGGAGCGGAGGAGCGGAGGAGCGGAGGAGCGGAGGAAGAAGAATACAATTTTTCTGACCCCTTGGGTCTTTCCATATATAGGGTCTTTTTTAGCTCCCAAACATCATATATGGGAGTTGACAAAATACACCACCCTTTAACTTGTCACCAATGGAGGGAGACAAACTTTTTCGGGGAAGTAAATAGATGTAAAATGGCAGATTTGAATATGTCTGGGCAAACGACCATGTTGCAAACTGAATATGAATTTACACTACCAGCAGGTTATGTGGACAAAGAGGGAAATTTACATCGGGAAGGGATAATGCGATTGGCTACTGCTGCTGATGAGATTGTTCCCCTGAAAGATCCCCGTGTTCAAGCTAACCCAGCCTATTTAATTGTCATTTTACTATCTAGAGTTGTTACCCGATTAGGTTCCGTCGAAGCCATTAATCCTAAAGTGATTGAAGGGTTATTTGCCTCAGACCTAGCTTACTTACAGGATTTGTACAATCGTATCAATGGAAATGGTGTGCGATCGCTCCAAATTATCTGTCCCCACTGTGAAAAAGATTTTACCGTGGAACTAGATCTATCGGGGGAATCCTAGGCTACCCCCTGAATCAACTCCATCAGGAGGTAGCCTATCTAGCCTACCATTTTCATTGGCAGTATGAATCAATTATGGGAATGGAACACAGTCAACGACGACGGTGGGTGGAGGAGATTGCTCAGATTAATCGGCGTTTGAGAATGGAGAATGGAGAATTTAGAATTTAGAATTTAGAATTTAGAATGGGAAATTGGGAATTGGGAATTGGGAATTGGGAATGGGAAATTGAAAATGGCAACCTTTGAACAAAGTTTACAGCGGCGACTAGTTGAACCTGCTGGGGTAGTTAATACACAAAAACTACATCTTCATTATCAAGGTACTCAAGACACGGCACAAAGACTTGTGCGCAGGTCAATGTTACCGGAACAAGTAAAATTTCGTTATGGCTCTGGAGTTTTGCAACCAACAGCCATAATGTCCCGTCTGCAGCGACAGCGCACAGAATCAGCGGATGGTTTTGATGGAGAATGGCGAGTTGCTCCTGAGAGCTATTCCGGAGCAGGCACAACAACTCGGGTGAGCGAAAAAAGGGTTGGGGGAATAAATAAGCAGACGCGGGGACGCGGGGACGCGGGGACGCGGAGAATTGAAATCCCAACCAAAATTTCGTTCACCCCAACAACTCAAACCTTTGTGCAAGCTAAACCACAAGTTTTGCCAAATAGTAGGAGAAATACAGGGGAAAGTTCTGCACCAATACCTTCTCCAGTAAAAGTAATGGCGAAACCATTGCTCAAAGGAACTCAGCAGAATCAGCCTCAAGAATCAGTTTTACAGACAAAGAACCAGCCTCAAGCTAATTCTGCTAATTATCTTGTCAAAGCAACTCAGAATACAGAGAATAAGGAAACAGGCAAAGTTGGCAAACAACAACTTAAGATTAACCGCAAAGCAACTTTTACAGAAGTCAATGCTTTATCAAGTAATGCTCCTCATTCTTTATACAGACAGGGAGAAAGTCAATCAATTAGTGACTCTACCGTAAATCCAACTCCACAGCCAAATAGTAGCTTTTCCTCAACCCCTGCTCCTGGAACCTCTGGAAAGTTGCGAATTAGCAGAAAAGCAATCGATACAGGAGATACTAGTAGTCAATACACTTCGGATTTGCCCCTAACCAATACTAATAATCCTCCGGCATCATCAAGGGTGATTTCTAGAACAGAGGATGATTCCGATGAGGTGATTCAAGGGAAAATACTGCCCAAATCTAACCCAGTTATCTCTCAAAATACCATCATCAATAAAACGGCTGCGGCAGAAAACACCGTACAAAGTAAGTCTACTTCAGATTTGCCCCTAACCAATACTAATAATCCTCCGGCATCATCAAGGGTGATTTCTAGAACAGAGGATGATTCCGATGAGGTGATTCAAGGCAAAATACTGCCCAAATCTAACCCAGTTATCTCTCAAAAGACGAGCATCAATAAAACGGCTGCTGCAGAAAACACCGTACAAAGTAAGTCTACTTCAAATTTGCCCTTAGCTCCAGGTAATACCATTTCTAACTCTGTTCCAAATTTATCTCAAGCTCAAACTAATAATCGACCCATAGTTAAGGGGATTATTCAGAATAAAGGAGCAAACCAACCAGGGCAAGCAAAAGGTAGGATAAAATCCGTTGCGCCAGTGGCAATATCTGGGCAAAAACAACAGTTAAACCTTCCGTTGCCACTAGCTCAAAAAGTTTCAACTACTAATAACACTAATTTATTGTCTACCAATCTTACTCAATCAGCTTCCTCCTCTCAATCACAGCAAAAACTGCCTTTACCCCTAGCCATTAACCCCGTAAACCATCAAGGAGCGATCGCACGTCAAACTAATGCATTGGAAAACTCTACAGTTCAAGCAAAGTTAGGACATACTACCATGCCAACACCTCCTCCACAAGCCGCACCAACTCCATCAATAGATTTAACCCAAGTGGCTGAACAAGTCAGTCGTATTTTAACTCGTCAACTTACAGTAGAAAGAGAACGTCGGGGGATTAGCAGATGGCATTAGAGAAACTCACTATTGTTCCTTTGAAGTGGGAAGGAGTTGAAGAGAAGAAGTACCGTGCTGTCGAGGCTACAGGTAAGACAGGAAAAGAAAGTTATGCAGAGATTAAGGTTTTATTTAACCCCGAATCTTACACCATCAAAAAAGGTGTTACTTGGAGTGGTTCTAACCAAAAAGAATATAATGCGCCAATTTTAGACTTTGGTGGAGGAGGGAGCCGGGAACTAACTCTGGAATTGTTGTTTGATGTTTCTGAAGGGATTAAAAATTCAATATCTCAGAATTTTGATCGTCAGAATAGTAGTGTATTAGATAGTACTTTCATCGACGATGTGCGGGAAGAAACTAACAAACTTGTTGCCCTTACCCGCACGCGACGTGTTGAGGAGAAAGAGCAACCACCATTAGCTTGTAAGGTTTACTGGGGTGAAGCACCAACTAACTCTGACTTCCCTTTTGTGGGGGTAATTACTAATCTGACCCAAACCTTCACCCTGTTTAAAAGTAATGGTAAACCGATACGAGCAAAAGTCAACATCACTTTTTTGGAATATCTTAATCCAGAAGATGATAAACGGCGTACTGATCCAGAATTAACTACTCGTATTGTCAAAAGCGGTGAAACCCTGAGCAGCATTGCAGCAGATGCTTATGGCAATCCTAGGCTGTGGCGACTCATTGCCCAAGAAAATCAACTGGATAATCCCCGTCAGCTTGAG
>JAAHHL010000972.1 GCA_010672185.1 Caldora sp. SIO3E6
TGAAGATAATTTTCACAGCACCAGTTGGAGCATTTGAGAGGTATTTGGATTGGTTTCGAGGCTTGGCAACTAAGCTGAAGGTTGCCCAGGTGCAGCTGGTAGATGAATCTACCGCTGCTGCTCTTGGTTATGCTATTAAACGCCCTGGTGCTCTAGTTTTGGTAGTAGATTTTGGCGGTGGTACTCTGGATTTAAGCTTAGTGCGCACTGCTAGTTGTACTTCCCAAGTATCGGGGAGTCAGGGAAGTACACAGAAGGCTTTACGAGCACAAGTGCTGGCCAAGTCAGATGCCTATGTAGGTGGTATTGATATCGATACTTGGATTGTGGAGCATTACCTCCAGCAAATTGGCTCTTCACGAGTAGAAGTAGAGGGAGTTGGTTGGCAAAATCTGTTGGAAATTGCCGAAAAATTGAAGATTAGACTCTCGATAGCTGAGTCGGCAAAGGAGAGTTGGTTCGATGATGAAAACTTTATTGCTCACGAGTTGCTCTTAAGTCGGGAAGAATTAGAAGAGATTCTCGAATCCCGCCAGTTACTCGAACAGCTGCGACAAGCTTTGGATGAGGTGTTAGCGATCGCTCTTTCTCAGGGTATCACCAAATCGAAAATCGAGCAGGTGTTGTTAGTCGGGGGTAGTTGTTTACTTCCGGCGGTGCAGCAGTTAGTGATTTCCTATTTTGGCAAGGGTAAGGTCAAGTTAGATAAGCTTTTTGAAGCAGTAGCTCATGGAGCTTTGGCTTTGAGTCAGCTGGTGGAGGTGGATGATTACCTGCACCACAGCTATGGTATTCGCCTTTGGGAACCTTTTCAAAAGAAGTATTATAATAAACTTCTCTTTACTAAGGGAATGAAGTATCCCTGTAAACGTCCAGAACCCATGATTTTGAAAGTCGCTGAAGATGGACAAAGGCAGATTCGTCTGGATATTGGTGAAATAGCAGAGTTATCTCGAGCAGAAGTTACTTTTGATGCTCAAGGACGTATGAGTAGTAGCCAGCTGCATCAATATGAAGAATACAGATCTTTGGAGAGTCAGCATCAACAAGTCTGCGTGGCACGTTTAGATCCCCCAGGAAAATTGAATAAAGACAGGATTTCGGTGAAATTTGAAGTGGATGAGGAACGAGTGTTGTTAGTTACAGTCAGAGATTTGTTGACAGGACGACTGTTAGTGAAAAAGAAAGCGATCGCTAAATTACAGTAATGGGTTTCGTTGCCTCAACCTAACCGAATGCTTTATCCTTACTCTAGTTCATAATTGATAATGAACAATGGATAATGGAGCAACAAGTTGAAATCCTCCTGCCTCCTGCCTCCGGTTCCCCTCCTTGGAGGGGTTAGGGGTGGGTTCTGCCTCCGGTTCCCCTCCTTGGAGGGGTTAGGGGTGGGTTCTGCCTCCGGTTCCCCTCCTTGGAGGGGTTAGGGATGGGTTCTGCCTCGGAGCCTTAGTTTCTTCAGAGCCTTACAACTCTTTACCAAAATGGTGTCTAAAATTGGCAATTGAGGTTTTTGGAAGTACATAATGTTCGCAATGTAGATCCCCTGCTTCAAATTCTAATTCTTGCAAAATTTGGTAATGTAATTGAGACTCTTCTCCATCGCCCATTCCTACTATAGGTTCTAGTTGCTCGAACTTAGATGAGAGTAAACCAGAAAAACCACAACCCATGATATTAAAAGGATTTGAATTAAAAACTGCTGCCCTTTGAGCTTTATTCAGTATCTTTTCTACAGAGGGTTGTAAATGAACTGTTGTTGTTATCGGAGATGGCGATCGCAACATTCCACCCTCACTAAACAAAATATCTTCCTGTTCCTGAAAACGCTGAATAGCTTGCTCTACTGAAAAACAATGAGGGCCAGAATCATCAACAATTAGGGTTCCAGGCTTAACCTGCCTAATATCTAATACATCTGGGACATTTGTAGCTCCAACAATTAAAGTAGAGTCGTAAATTACTTCGGGAACTGTTGTTTTGGATAATGCCACATTTATCTGGCCTTTAAAACCAAGTCTCTGTACTAAATCTTGTTTAATATTCTCCAAAAATTCTAACTTACTATAAATGTCACAAAGAGTAATTTCTTGAGGATGGGGTAAGCATTTTAACATCAATGGTAGCACATTCATTCCCACAGAGCCTAAGCCAATAAATCCTACTTTTTCTGTACTTAAATCTCGACCACCTTGCTCGCAAATCTTATTAATAGTAAGTACAACAGCCCCCATTGTAGAGAGACGCGCCATGGCGCGTCTCTAAGGGATTTCACGGTTTGCTGAAAACGGGGGTTTTTAACCAGAACTTGATATTACTCATGCAAATTTTCTGGTAGTACAATACTGATTTTCTGCATCATGCCTTGATCCTCATGATCGAGAATGTGGCAATGGAGCACAAAGTCGCCGATATAACGCTGGTAGCGGGTACGCACAACTACCTTGTAATACCCATCTGAGGAACCTGGGCTCTGACTTTTAACCCAGATAGTGTCTTTCCAGACTCCCTTCAAACCTGTATACTGCGGGTCAGCTGGATCTTCGAAACATGCTTCACCATCTTCATTAAATACCTCACCTGGTTTACAACTGACATCTTGACCTTGTTGGTTGAGGACTTTGACGATTTGAAAAGGATTCACATGGATGTGGAACGGATGGCTGGCAAGGTACGACTCCAAAGTCCATTCCTCAGCATCACCTAGCTTCAGTTTGCGGTCTACACGGTTGGGGTCGAAAGGCTGAAAATGGAAATAGGAGCCTAGGGTATTGCTCACCCCAAATTCACTAGTATTAGTATCGATAAAGAAAGCTAGTTCCTGCCCTTTAGTGTTGGCGATTTCCTCATTTGTGATGTCAGGATGCGGGGTAAAGAGGGAGAGTTTCAGATGATCCCGCAAATCCTGAATAACTCTTTCTCGAGTAAAACCGTCCAATCCGCTATTTCTAGCAGCTTGAACCAGTTTTGATTTCACATGGTCACCGATATCTCTTCTTACATTATCTCCTGGCTCAACATAAACCCCAGCCAGCAATCGTCGGCTTGTCCTTGCTCTACCAATACTTCCTGCAGCAGGAGCCTCTTCGTCGATTACGCAGTAAAGACCAGGTTCAGGAAAAACCACCAGGGCATCGCTACGGTAGCCCGGTTGCAAGGTTGTCAAGTTTGTTCGCGATGCCTGCTCTCTGGTGAGCCCATCGTCGGCGATAACAAAGTAGTCTATGGGCTCACCCACACAATACTTTTGGATCCAATCGTCCTGCTCAGAGGCTTTCACGTATCTGATACTTCCCTTAACAGGCCGCTGACTCTTGCGAAATTCCAGGCTAATGGTATCCCGTACCCCTGCATGAATAGCCCGC
>JAAHHL010000973.1 GCA_010672185.1 Caldora sp. SIO3E6
ACTGAATTGTCAGCTTCGGCCAACAGGAGGTTCGTTTTCGCTGCACGTCCACCACCGGAGGTTCCAGATTTAGCATCAATGACTGCTGTGTCTGGTTCAATCAAACCTTGCTTCAATAATGGTGCCAGGGCTAATAAACTGGTGGTAACGTAGCAACCAGGACAACCAATTAACTGAGCTTGGGCAATGCGATCGCGATATAGTTCTGGTAAACCATAAATTGCCGTTCCTGCAACTTCTTGATCCTGTCGTTCTCCACCATACCAATTTTTGTAGGTATCTAAATTTTTAAACCGATAGTCAGCAGACAAGTCGAGAACTTTACAGCCTTTCGAGATCAGTGTTGGTGCTATGGTATGGGCTAAGCCATTGGGCAGCGAAAGAAACACCGCTTGACAGCGACTAGCGATTGCATCTAAATCAATCGGCTCAATGGTCAGATCCACCAGATTACCTAAATGAGGATATAGATCAGAAAACTTTTTACCAGCACTGCTATTTCCCCCCAAATAAACCACTTCAACTCCAGGGTGCTCCATCAACAGTCGCACCAGTTGTACGCCACCATAACCTGAAGCCCCAATAATACCTACGGATAGGCGTCCGGAATCCCCCATAATATTTCTTTCCTCAGAGAGCTAAAACCTTAAATGTTTAACATTTGCTGCATTTTAGTATCAAAACTGCTCTTTGATGATAGAGCTATCTGAGAATTTAATTGAGATTTTAGATTTGAGATTTGAGATTGACTCTGTTCCTCCTGAACTCCTCTTGGCAAAGCCTGCTTCTTATATGAGTACTCCTGAACTCCTCTACTCCAACAAACGGGATACAATCAAGTAGTAACACTTATTAGGGGCACCTAGCTCACACTTCTAAAGTGAAATTGCCTGGAACTGATTCATTTGAATTTGACTCGATTGATGCCGCGTTGGTAGACTTCAAATCCGGTCGTGCTGTAGTAGTAGTCGATGACGAAAACCGAGAGAATGAAGGGGACTTAATCTGTGCTGCCCAATTTGCTACCCCCAACATGATTAATTTTATGGCGGTAAAGGCACGGGGTCTCATTTGTCTGTCCTTAACAGGCGATCGCTTAGATGCCTTGGAGTTACCTCTCATGGTCAGTCAAAATACTGACACCAACCAGACAGCTTTTACCGTTAGTATTGATGCTTCACCACAGTTAGGGGTTACTACTGGTATCTCTGCTGAAGACAGGGCAAAGACTATTCAGGTGGCCATTAACCCCGCAACTAAACCGACAGACTTACGGCGTCCTGGTCATATTTTCCCGATCCGTGCTAAACAAGGAGGGGTCTTAAAACGGGCAGGTCATACGGAAGCAGCTATTGATCTAGCTCGACTTGCAGGTTTATATCCAGGAGGGGTGATCTGTGAGATCCAAAATGCTGATGGTTCTATGGCACGCTTGCCAGAATTGATAAAGTATGCTAAAGAATACGACCTAAAAATTATCAGTATTGCCAATTTAATTAGTTATCGCCTCAAGTACGACCGCTTTGTGTACCGAGAAACCATTGCTGAATTACCCAGTCAGTTTGGGACTTTTCAAATTTACGGCTATCGCAATAACCTGGATAACTCAGAACATGTGGCGATCATTAAAGGAGATCCACAACAGTTCCCTAATAAACCGGTAATGGTAAGGATGCACTCAGAATGTTTAACGGGAGATGCCTTGGGTTCCCTGCGCTGTGACTGTCAAATGCAGTTGCAAGCAGCCCTGAAAATGATTGAGAATGCGGGTCAGGGAGTGGTAGTTTATTTGCGACAAGAAGGACGGGGCATTGGTTTGGTGAATAAGTTAAAGGCTTATTCCTTACAGGATCTGGGACTGGATACCGTAGAAGCCAATGAACGCTTGGGATTTCCTGCGGATTTGCGGGACTATGGTATGGGAGCACAAATGCTCAATGATTTAGGCGTTAAACAAATCCGCTTGATTACCAACAATCCTCGCAAAATTGCGGGTTTGAAAGGTTACGGATTGGAAATAGTTGACCGGGTTCCTCTGTTGATTGAAGCTAATGACTACAATTCTGTCTACCTGGCAACTAAGGCTCAAAAGTTAGGTCATATGCTGTTGCAGACTTATTTAATTACCTTGGCGATTCATTGGCAGGATGCTCCTGAGCAAGTCACTGAACGCTATGAGCGTTTGGAAAATTTAAGGCATTTGGTACACAGCCAAAACTTATTATTGCAGGAAGAAGCACGACCTTTAGCGATCGCACTTTTTAGCCAACCCTCTTTAACGATTAATCTTGGCTTTGATCAAGCAAATCTAGCGACAGCGGATTGGTACAAGTCCAACACTCATCCTTACGTAAAAGCGATCGCTCACATTCTGGATGCCTTGAGTGAATGGCCTCCAGTAAAATGCCTAGAATTTATAGTATCTGCTGGTAGTGATCCTTTAGCTAACTTACAAATTCAGCTAGACCGACAGACTTTCCCCTTAAAGATACAACCTTCTTCTATTTGCGATCGCTTAACCACCCAAAAGATCTATAGTTTTGAAAAATGACCATAACTGAGCCTCAGTCCCACCAAAAAGCTTGGGCAAAAGCGATCGCTAAACCAGCCCAGGAATTTGACCTTACTCCTTTACCTGTCCTTTCGGGTAAAATACCGGAGGGTTTACAAGGTGCACTCTATTACAACGGACCAGGAAAGCTAGAACAGGGAGAACAAAAAGTCGGTCACTGGTTCGATGGTGATGGTGCGATTCTGGGAGTACATTTCACTGAAGCAGGGGCAACAGCCACCTATCGCTATGTTCAAACTAAGGGCTATTCGGCAGAAGCGGCAGCAGGGAAATTCCTCTATGGTAACTATGGCATGACCTTTCCTGGAACAATCTGGAATTACTGGCAGCGCTTACTAACTAAGAAAGACCCCTTAAAAAACACAGCCAATACTTCAGTTTTCGCTCTACCAGATAAACTCTTGGCATTGTGGGAAGCTGGCAATCCCCATGCTCTTGATTTACAAACTTTAGCAACTATCGGTTTGGATAACTTAGGAGAACTTGCTCCTAAACAACCCTATTCCGCTCATCCCCTACAAGACCCTCATACTGGAGAGATTTATAGCATTGGCATTGTTGACGCTCCCCATAGATAACATTCTGAACGAATGTTCAAGAAATCTCGGGGATTCTTAAGAGATAAAAATCCTTAAAGGGTTAGCCAAAAACCCGCTACTCACTCGCTGGAAATCCAGTCCGTGCATACATTTAGCCAAAATATTGGCACATCCATTCATATCGCTTGAAACAAGATGTTTATCTTTTGTTCTATACAATCCACGCTTTATTCTCTTTCCAG
>JAAHHL010000974.1 GCA_010672185.1 Caldora sp. SIO3E6
TACCCTCAAACCCAGTCACAATCAGGATTTCATCAAACGCGCTAAACCAAATTTTCAGCAAAACACCTCAAACCCTTGTACAAAAAGAGATTCAGCCATTTTTTTGCACCTCCTCAAAAAAACACCTACCCTTTAGCGCAGTTGATGAGCAGTGAGACAAGGAAGATGAGGCAGTTTGCTCTGTTATGCCGTACATTGTTGATCCCCCTAAATCCCCCTTCCCAAGGGGGACTTTTGTTTACTGTACTTCGTGAGAGTGCAAAACGCTGTAAGGCGTAGATTGAATTGAGACAACATAGGTGTAAGGCTTGTTGGAAGAGAGCGATCGCTATGAGATAAGTTAGGTGTTAGGTAGTTATAGCGCTACGCGCTATGGTTAGGACATTAATAAAGCCTGAAACCTAGTCATGGTCTATTTTTGAATTTTGAATTTTGAATTTTGAATTGCGCGTAGCGCTATATGTGGTAGAAGAATTGCTATGAGTCTAGTTATTTCCGATGATATTGTCAAAGTCAGTGGTTTGTCAGAGCGTGAATTTTTGATAGAAATTGTAATTATGCTCTTTGAGCAAGACAAAATTAGTTTAGGAAAAGCCAGTGAATTACTGGGGATGCATCGAATGCAGTTTCAAACATTGCTGGCAGAGCGAAACATCTGTGTTCACTACGATGTCGCTGAATTTCAAGAAGACCTCAAAACCAGCAATTAGTGAGTGAATTGCGAGAATGGATATCATCTCGTCGAAAGCGTGTACCTATGTTTCAATCCCTGGTAGGGATTAGATGCAATTGCGAGCTATCTCTTTAGGTATTGAGTTGGGAATCCTACAGTTTCAATCCCTGGTAGGGATTAGATGCAATTGCGAGTCAATAAAGCAGAGCACTCAGGAATCATGATGAGTTTCAATCCCTGGTAGGGATTAGATGCAATTGCGAGCCTACTGCTTAAGCCCTGCTTTATTCCCCGGAGATCCAGTTTCAATCCCTGGTAGGGATTAGATGCAATTGCGAGGGGGGGAGTCAGCTTCTCTCGGTTATCTTTCTACGTTTCAATCCCTGGTAGGGATTAGATGCAATTGCGAGGGCGGCTTCCAGAAACCCTTGCTGTGTTAGGTTTTCAAGGTTCAATAGCGCTAACCGATCAAAATATAGCATTTCAGCCCCTAGTTAATCAAGTACCTCATTTGTAAAATATCCTCAAACCCAGTCACCATAAGCCTTTCAGAAAAAGCGCTAACCCAATTTTTCAGCAATACAGCTCAAACTCTTGTACAAAAAGGGATTCAGCCATTTTTTTGCACCTCCTCAAAAAAACACCTACCCTTTAGCGCCGTCGATGAGTAGTGAGACAAGGAAGATGAGGCGGATGCGATTGCTTCCAGCAGTGCCGTAGGCAATCGCAAGGCTACACAGCTAATTTTATAGTAGTGCGATTGCTTCCAGCAGTGCCGTAGGCAATCGCGCTTAGGTGAAAAGAGCGATCGCTTAGGTGATTTTTGAATATGTCTCTACCCGCTGTGGTGCGTTACGCTACGCTAACACACCCTACGATTGCTGGATAGGTATTTGAAAAGAGCGATCGCTTAGGTGATTTTTGAATATGGCTCTACCCGCTGTGGTGCGTTACGCTACGCTAACACACCCTACGATTGCTGGATGGGTATTTGAAAAGAGCGATCGCAAGTTCAGTCAAGTTTGCCAAGTGGTGTGGTAATGCAAAGCACTACTCTTAGGTTAAAATAGGCGTTAGACTTACTCATTACTCTGCCAATCTTCAATCTTTAAGTTCTGCACCCGCTCAAACTCTCGAATGTTATGAGTAACCAATGTCAAGTTGTGAACCAAGGCGATCGCAGCAATTTGTAAATCATAGGGACCGATAGGAGTTCCTTGAGATGACAATTGAGCACGAATACGTCCATAAATTTGAGCTGCTTCATCATCGAAAGGGAGAGAAACAAATAATTCAAGAAATTCTTGCTGCTGCCTAATGGTTTTAGTTGGGTTGTTACTCCGCATCGCCCCATAAAATAATTCGGCTTTTGTAACGGAACAAACTGCTGTTTCCGGCAGGTAAATCGATAGTTGACGAGTAACGGGGGAATCAGCAAATTTCAGGTGATGGATGCAAGCATTAGTATCGAGCAGATAAATCATAGGGATTCGCGCACCTCATATTCACCTTGAGATAGGCGTTCCAAGTCAGGAATGCTTCCCGCTGTCTTTTGTAAGATAGAAAGCCATTCTGTTGTTTGGGGACGAATAATCACCGTTACATTCTGATTCTTGAGTTCGTTAGGAAGCTTGAGTTGTAAGAGTCCGTCTGAACCAATATGTGAGTTGAAAGTGATGATTTGCATTTTTTTTAGAGTAAACTTCGGTATATCTATAGGAGCGAGTTTAGCCTGAATCTTCACCAAGGCAATGGCTGTATACAACGCCAAAACCACCCTCGCTCCTTATCAAATTCTACATTCTCAACTTCCCTGGTTATCGTTTGGGGAGGTTTTCCTATTCATTGTTTCAATCCCTGCTAGGGATTAAGAGTAATTGCGAGTTCCGTTGAGCCGCCAAAATGTCAACAGACGATGTTTCAATCCCTGATAGGGATTAAGAGTAATTGCGAGACGATCCGCTAGACCAAGAACCCATTCCAGGCTCGTTTCAATCCCTGATAGGGATTAAGAGTAATTGCGAGCACAAAACAAAAACTATCAGCAACGGCAACCCATTAGTTTCAATCCCTGATAGGGATTAAGAGTAATTGCGAGGATCGCATCGCACCAATTGTAAGGAAAGCCTTGGTTTCAATCCCTGATAGGGATTAAGAGTAATTGCGAGTCTATCCCTCCAGTACCAGCTGGAGAGATCGACGAGTTTCAATCCCTGATAGGGATTAAGAGTAATTGCGAGGGCGGCTTCCAGAAACCCTTGCTGTATTAGGTTTTCAAGGTTCGATTGCGCTAATGAATAAAAATATAGCATTTCAGCCCCTGGTTAATCAAGCCCCTTATTTTTAAAATACCCTCAAACCCAGTCACAATCAGGATTTCATCAAACGCGCTAAACCAAATTTTCAGCAGAACACCTCAAACCCTTGTACAAAAAGGGATTCAGCCATTTTTTGACACCTCCTCAAAAAAACACCTACCCTTTAGCGCAGTTAATGAGCAGTGAGACAAGGGAGACAAGGGAGACAAGGAAGACAAGGGAGACAAGGAAGGAAAACCGTACAAATTTCTGTTCGGTTCGCCAAAATCATTGATGCTGAAAAGCCCAGTTTTTCGTCAAAAATCCTCCTTGTCTACTACTCCCCTCCTTGGAGGGGTTGGGGGTGGGTTCCTCCCTTG
>JAAHHL010000975.1 GCA_010672185.1 Caldora sp. SIO3E6
TCTTTAACTCTATGACTATCAAACTCAAGGGTATTGATGAGATTATCATCGCGATCGCGCACCTTAAGCTCAAAGCAAATTAATCAGCGATGCATCTATCGGCTCCAATCGGAAAGGTTAACGCACCGGACGCACCAGACGCACCAGACGGGTCGAGAAGGATTTTTATGCATGGTAGTGAAAAAAAAAATTTTTCATCGGGACTGCCTTCTGCCTCCTGCCTTATTTCTTCAGTAGGTTGGGTCGAGGCAACGAGACCCAACAAAGCCTGACTGTGCCACGCCACTAGTAATGGCCTATTTTTGAATTTTGAATTTTGAATTTTGAATTTTGAACTGCGCGTAGCGCTACAGTTGACGCTTGAAGAGAAAACCAGTGGTCTTTGTAAAGAAATATAAACATTTTTCCGATATATTCTGCGGTTTAGATTCCTCTCAACCTTAAGCAGGAAGCAGATTTCAGCTAATTTGTGTTGCCAAAAATCTCTAAATCGCAAAAATCAGGAATTGCTTGTTGAATTCGTCTCTATATATAGAAGGCCAAAGACAGAACTTCCAATTTTGTCCCAAGTCCGCTCCTTTACAGGCCATAGAGTCCTATGAAAATCAAGTATTTTCCTTCTATCCCTAAGGTATTTACCTTGGTGCTTCTGTTCCTATTAATCACTGCTGGTGTAGAGGCGCTAGCCGTAGCTCAACCGGAAAATCAAGCGTCAGAAAACCAATCAGCAGCGCAGACTTCCAATATTCATCCGGTACCACTACCAGATCCAGGTATTTCCGGTTTCTCTTTTCCAACCCCCCAAGACAAGATCCTTCGCTGGACCTTATTCAATGATCAAGATGCCATTAGCAAACATGCTTGGGGCCTCTGGACAGCACTGACCCAGGAAACAGATCAAAAGTATAATGGCCAACCCTTACGGGTATTCGAGACATGGCTAACGCCCCAGGAAACCCTAGCTCTAGAGCAAGAGCAAGAGCAAGAGCTGAAAAAGCCGAGAATGCCAAGGCCTCTGGAAGAATTCCGTCAGTTTGGAAAACAGACAGCTCATGTTAAAGACGAAGATGTTGTGGGCTTTGTCAAATATGATCCATCAACTGTTAAGCATGTCTTAAAGTACGATCTCCTGTCAAACGATAGTCTCCAGAAAATGCTGGATAACCAAGAAAAGAAGGGAATTTATCCCGCAAAGATTCCACATTTTCCAAAAACTTCCATGGCAATCAAGCCTGTTTTCAAGAGGGTTGAGGACTTACCGACCCTAAATGGACACCACCATTTGTTGCCTGTGTGGCCAGAACCACCTGTTCACTCTCAATTGCCTATGCCAGCTGAGGGATGTTTAAGTAAAACTGTTAGCTCTCCTGGTTCTCTTATACCATCTAAGGTATGTAAAAATGGTTTTGGGTCTAATTCTTGGAATCAGTATGTCTTGATTGATCTGAACAAGAAAGGGCAAGGCGATGGTTCTTTGAGTACAACCTCTGATCGCACTGCCCAGACAACCTATAACCTCAGTGACTTCATCAACTTTGAGCTAACAGAAGCAGAAGCCGAGGAAATAAATCAACTGAAGGGAACTTATATTCTGGTAGGGATGCATGTTACCTCGAAGGAAATTCCCCGTTGGACATGGCAAACCTTTTGGTGGACACCGGATCCGGAAAATCCTCATTTCCCCAGTTCCCAAGCGATCGCAGATACACGACCAGAGCAATTAACAGGCGCTCCCAGACACTATGCCCTAGCTCATGCCTATAGCATGGTTAATCAACCTCAACCAAAGATTGGCGGTACCAACACCGGTGAAAGTGTTTATGCTTATAACCCTTGGTTGGAAGCAGGTTTTACCCCTGATCACCTTCCAGCTTCCAAGCCCAACACCAATAATGTCGGTATTCAATCGAATTGTATGAGTTGCCATATTCAGGCACGCTACTCTAAAGCATTGATTAAGGCTGAGGATCAAGACAGGATTAACCCCTACTATACAGGAGATCAGTATATTAGTCTGGACGATCCCAGTTTTAAAGACACGCTTCAGCTCGATTTCCTGTGGTCTCTTCTACGCTAAAACACTCCCTAAATAGTCAGATAGATTGAGGAAAGACTACTGATTTGGGTGCAGTCGCTTCGGTTATTTATAAGCGACTCACCCTTGAGTTCACGGTTGATGTCGAAACTTATTGTTTAAGTGATTTGTAGGGTGTGTTAGGCAACGCCGTAACGCACCAGGAGAGACTAATCTGATTAACCCTACTTGTGCGATCAATAACAGGTTATAAAGCCTAATGGTGCGTTACACTACGTTAACGCACCCTACAAAACTTGAAGCTCTTCTCTATGTAGCCGAGAAGGATATTATAGATATGTGCGATCGCTTAGTGGTTGCCTGATAAAGTGAGCACAGTGACTTGTAGGGTGTGTTAGGCAACGCCGTAACGCACCAGAAGAGACTTCCCCATAAAAAAATAACTAATCTGATTAACCCTACTTGTGCGATCAATAACAGGTTATAAAGCCTAATGGTGCGTTACACTACGTTAACGCACCCTACAACTGAACGAGAAGTGGTTCTACCAGAGAAAGACCTCGACTCTAGCACCGTTGCTCTTCTTCAGCAACGGATACAAGACGCGACCAAAGCATCATCAAAAATAAGCAGTGATTTGTAGTGATTTGTAGGGTGCGTTAGGCAACGCCGTAACGCACCAGGAGAGACTTCCCCATAAAAAAATAACTAATCAATTAACCCTACTTGTACGATCAATAACAGGCTATAAAGCCTAATGGTGCGTTACACTTCGTTAACGCACCCTACAAAACTTGAAGCTCTTCTTTATGTAATCGAGGAGAATATTATCAATATGTGCGATCGCTTAGTGGTTGCCTGATAAAGTGAGCACAGTTTTGTCTCACCCAGAAGTCAAACCTGTTTTTGTCACCTGTTGCTCCGCAGCTATTACAACTGCACGAGCTGTTACAATTGGTAATGGTAATAGGTAGTGTGAGTAACAAAAATGCCTACTGCTGCCCAGCTAGAGAGTTTATATCGTGTCGGCTATCAGCTAACGTACCTGATGCTCCAACCCATCCATCTCATCTGCGTTGATGCCCGAAGTCGAAACGTTTACATTCTAGCAGGCTATGACGAAGAGCTAGAGTTCCAAATTTTACCTAATGGGGATTTTGCTGATGAGCCAAGTTGACTACAGTAGAATGTCTGACGCTGAGTTGAAGCAATATTTTCTCAAGCATCGTGGTAATAAATCTGCTTTCCAAGCATACTTGGATAGAATCAACCAACGCCCACTTAGAGTTATTGCAAGTCCTGATGATCCTGA
>JAAHHL010000976.1 GCA_010672185.1 Caldora sp. SIO3E6
TCAAGGGAGCGGAGGAGCGGAGGAGCGGAGGAGCGGAGGAGCGGAGGAGCGGAGGAGCGGAGGAGCGGAGGAGCGGAGGAGCGGAGGAGCGGAGGAGCGGAGGAGCGGAGGAGCGGAGGAGAGGAGGAAGAAGAATACAATTTTCCTTAACCCTTGGAGTATTTCCATATATAGGTTTTTTTTAGAACCACTACGCCATATGTGGGAGTTGACAAAATGCACCACCTTTTAACTTGTCACCATTGGGGAATGACTAATACCTTCTGCCTTCTGCCTCCTGCCTTCTGCCTCCTGCCTTCTGCCTCCTGCCTTCTGCCTTCTGCCTCCTGCCTTCTAACTCCTACCTTTTACCTCCTACCTTTTACCTCCTGCCTCCTGCCTCCTGCCTCCTGCCTTCTCATACTAGCAATCGGCATTCGCCAGCCAGTACCAAAAGCGCGATCTGTAATTTTTAATCCTGGAGGTGCTTGTCGGCGTTTAAATTCTGCCCTGGTTACTAATCTAATAATCTTTTCAACTACGGTAGCATAGTGACCAGCTTGGATGATTTGTTCAGCTGATTGGTGCTCGTGAATCAGTCGGTACAAAATATCATCTAGTACTTCATAGGAAGGTAAAGAATCTTGATCAACTTGACCGGGTTTGAGTTCGGCGCTGGGGGGTTTCACTAGAATATTGGTAGGAATAATTTCTCCTTGGTGATGAGTAATTCTAGTTATTTGTTGATCTTGATGATTGAGAGCAATTTCCTGCTGTGCTACAGAGTTAAGCCATTGACAGAGGGAGTAAACTTGAGTTTTGGGGAGATCCGCAATTACTGCTAATCCACCATTCATATCTCCGTAGAGGGTACAGTAACCCACTGCCATTTCTGACTTATTCCCCGTAGAGAGCAGCAGATAACCAAATTTATTAGCGATCGCCATTAATAAGTTACCCCGAATCCGGGATTGAATATTCTCCTCAGCAATACCAAATTCTGTACCAGTAAATAAGGGTTCTAAGGTTTGATCATAACCCTGCATCAAGTCTCCAATGGGGATAATTTGGGTATTGATACCCAAGTTTTTCGCCAAGTCTTGAGCATCTTTGATAGAGTGGTCAGAACTGTAGGGAGAGGGCATCAGTACCCCCAAAACATTCTCTTTACCCAAAGCTGCTGTAGCAATCGCAGCTACTAATGCTGAATCAATACCCCCACTCAAACCAATTACTGCTTGCTTAAAGCGACATTTGCGGCTGTAGTCCTTAACCCCCAAGACTAAGGCTAACCAAATTTCCTCATCAATGCTAGCAGGGGAGGGGGTAATCATTCCTGGTAGTAAATCTCGCTTTTCCTCATCAAATGTTAAAATTACCAAATCTGAGTTAAAAGCACAGGCTCTGGCTGCTACCTCACCAGATTGTTTAAAGGCGACACTGCTACCATCAAAAATCAAGTCATCATTGCTCCCCACCTGATTGGCATAGAGAATTGTTTGTTGATAACGTTGAGCAGTGTGGCGCAACATCGCTTCCCGAACTTGTTGTTTACCAGTACTGTAGGGAGAAGCGGAAAGATTGACCAGAATATCTACTCCCTGTTGAGCTAAATCAGCAATGGGATTAACTTGATAGTTGCGTTTGCCCCAAAACTCTTCATCATTCCACAAGTCTTCGCAGATGGTAACACCAAGACGTACTCCATCTAGAGTGAAAGCATTACTCTGCAACCCTGGCTCAAAGTAGCGGTGTTCATCAAAAACATCATAGGTCGGCAAGAGGCGTTTGTGAAAAACTTGTTGTACTTCCCCTTGTGCGAGTAGAACAATGCTGTTAAATAAGGATTTACCTCCAGCAGCATGAGCAGTAGGATTCGGCATAGCAATTCCCACCAGCACTGCGATTTGTGGCGGTAACTCCTCTGCCAAATGTTGTACTTGGGTTGCCATTGCTGCCACAAAGCTGGGATTAAGCAGCAAGTCTCTAGGAGGATAGCCGCACAAAGAGAGTTCTGGTGTTAGCAACAGACGAACACCTTGATTAGCCGCAGTTTGGGCAGCATCTAGAATTTGTTGGGCATTGCCCGTAAGATCACCAATGGTAGGATTAAGTTGAGCGATCGCTAGTTTCATGGTGCAATGGATAATGGATAATTAACAATGGATAATGGATAATTAGCAATGGATAATTACTTCTCCTTGAAAGAAGAGGATTGACAATTAGGAAAATATTTTATTTTCTTCATAAATGATAGCGTTAGCGGTAGCAAGGAAAGAGTGTCAGAGGTCTTATACAAAATTAACCAATTATTAATTATCCATTATCCATTGATAAATCTAAGACAAATGCATCAAGCAGCTACCTTACCCTGGGAGGTTTCTTGCACTAAAACATAAGGTTGCACGATCAAAGCTTGGAAACGCTTGGTTTTGTCAGTATTCCAAATGTTTAATTCCTCAGAAAAGGGCTTGTGAACTAGTTGTTCGCTAATCCAATGTTCTACTGAGGACACATCGTCATTCGCCAGCGCTACTCCCACATCCAGCAAGTCCAGCTCTGGTGTTACCACTACTACCACATCCCGTTTGGCATGGGGAATTAGCCATTCCCATGTTGCCTCATCTAATGCTTCTGCTAGTTGTTCTCTTAAATCCTGCATCTTGGCATCCCTTACAATGGATTAGGTTTATGTTACACTATCCTGCTTGAAGGAGGTAGAAAGTAAAAATTGCCACAGATACCTCTAGCAAGGAGATAGGAAATTGGTCTGACGCTTAAACCTAACACTTCACTGCAACTAGCGCAGCGGGCATGGAAATAAGTAACCAGATTGAGCTCGATAATAGTAATTTTTTCTCAATTCTCCATTCTCCATTCTCCATTCTCCATTCTCTACAGCCTAATGAATACCGACAATCATCGACTCTTTGTACTCAAAATTATTGCCCTCCTTATACCGACTATAATTCTAGGATTTTGTTTTGCAGGAGGACTAAGAGCTCAAACACTGCCTCTTACGGAAAATCTAATTAACTTGAACTCCATCGAAGGAGAAGAGTTACTGATAGAAAGTCAGGCAAAGCAAGACTATTTACCCCTGAGTATTCAGTTTGTTACCCAAAAAAATAGTACTTACTGTGGAGTAGCTAGTATGGTTATGGTGTTGAATGCTCTCTCGGTTCCCGCACCAGAAACACCAGAGTTTGGTAAATATAACACTTTTACCCAAGATAATCTTTTCAGTGCTAAAGCCAGAGAAGTTATCACTCCTGAAGTTGTTGCTCGTCAAGGCATGACTTTAGAAGAATTTGGCAGACTCTTAGAAAGCTATCCCGTAACAGCAGAAATTCACCAAGGTGATGAGA
>JAAHHL010000977.1 GCA_010672185.1 Caldora sp. SIO3E6
TCTCCTGCCTCCTGCCTCCTGCCTCCTGCCTCCTGCCTCCTGCCTCCACAATATCAGCCAATAACAAATCCCAACCCCAACAACAAGCCACTCCAAAAATGCATAGCTACTGCGATAAATTTACAATTACTTACCTTGTCCGGTTGGTCATGATACTGATGGACATGGCGAAATAGCTTGAGGGCAAAGGGTAGACTCAGGAAGGTAAGTAAAGTCCAGATAGGAAAAATACCTAATAGAGTAAACAAACCGGTAAGTATGTAGGCACTGCTGCCAAACCAGATTAACAGCTGGGAGCCTCTTTGAGTACCCAGACGCACAATGGGCGATCGCTTTCCCGCAGCGGTGTCATCCTCAACTTGGTGAAAATGGGAACAAAACAAAATCACACTAGTGGTAATCCCGATAATTACAGCAGCGGCTAGATTAGTCCAAGACCAACTCTGAGTTTGGGAGTAGTAAGCCGCTGAGACTGCCATCGGACCGAAAGTGACAAAGCAGATAATCTCCCCTAATCCCTGGTACCCAAAGCGAAAGGGGGGTCCCTGGTAGCTGTATCCTAGGGCGCAACAGAGCAAGATAAGGGCAATTACGGTGAAGTCCTGTTGCCACCAGGCGATCGCGAAAATGCCCAGAATACCTACCGCTAACAAGAAATTACTCAACCAGAAAATTAGTGGCTTATTCCCAGTTAAGTTAACTACAGAATGAGCCTTATTTTTATCAATACCAGTTTCCGCATCAAAAACATCGTTGCTGAGGTTGAGCCAAGCAATGATCAAAATCGCTGAGGTTAAAAACGTCAAAAAGATCAGGCGATCAATCCCTTGATTAGCCCCCCAAGCCACAGCGGTTCCTATCCAAATGGGGATAACTGCCACAGTGTACATGGGTGGCTTGATTGCCGCCAACCACAATTTGGTGTTTGATTGTTGAACGAAGCTGGTAGTCATCACAAAAAAATATATAGAAGAAGGCTGTTTAGGGGGCTGTAGGGGCGTAGCATTTGGGCGATAAATTAAGTACATAGACCCAACTATACCTATCCAAATGCTACGCCCAGACTCTGGAGGCTGAATGTGTTTCTTAAGAGCCCCCCACTGGCAGGGCGACAAGTAAATCCTTAGTTAGTGATAATTTCTCCGGTAGGATGGGTAAGTCCGCAATACGGAAGTGCTCATCTATATTGTTGTCGTTTGAGCCGGAGGAAGGGGGTCAATCGACACCAAGGGTTAGGTAGGGAGCCAGTATGTCCCTTTAGACATCCCACCATTGTTAATCGGCCTTTTGGAAGAGAACTTCAAAAAAATTTACTATTCTCTGCTTCTATGACTCTCACCCCATATCGCACCAATCTCTTTTATGCTCACGAAGAGCTGTATGAATTGCTGTGTACTGGCAAACAGCAATCTCTTGAAAAAAATTCTCAACAATTTATCAGTATCTCTCAAGAAATTCCCCAGCGTGACCCCCTAGCGCTCCTCCAGGCGATCGCTAAACCGGAGCAACTGCAATTTTACATGGAAAACAGCAAGAAACAACAAGCTATTGCTGCCCTTGATGCTGCTGTTACTATTGAATTTGCCGGGAGCAAGCGTTTTGAAAAAGCACAACAATTTATCCAGTCTTGCCTAGAGAACACTAGCAGTCACGGTGACTTAAAACTGCCGTTTGCCGGACCTCATTTCTTTTGTAGTTTTACTTTTTTTGAGCACAATCAGACAGCGGAATCCCCTTTCCCCCCTGCTACTATTTTCCTCCCCCGTTGGCAGGTATCCTGTTGTCAAAACAGTTGTTTATTAGTTGCCAATATTGCCATCGAGCCTCAAGTCAATCTTAACTGGCTCTGGGAAAGCTTCCGTAGTCAATTACAAATTATCACCCAATCGAGTCGGAAGATTTTTCTTATTCCTAGACAGAAGGCAGAAGGCAGAAGGCAGAAGGCAGAAGGCAGAAGGCAGAAGGCAGAAGGCAGAGGGCAGAAGGTAGAAGGCAGAGGGCAGAAGGCAGAAGGCAGAGGGCAGAAGGCAGAAGGCAGAGGGCAGAAGGCAGAAGGAAAGGATGACTCTTTAGCCGAACATGATCTTACTTCTGATAGCCCAAGCATGTGGTTCGGAAGAGAGCATCTGCCGGTTCAAAGTGAAGCTAGCTTCAAATCCTCTGTTAGATCTGCCCTCAAATCTATTCAAACTCATCAATTGAGTAAAATTGTCCTAGCTAATGCCATTGATGTGGTTTCACCACGACAATTTAAGTTAGTTAATTCTCTTGACAGTCTGCGTCAGAATTATCCTGACTGCTATATCTTTTCGATTAGTAACGGCAAAGGACAAAATTTTATTGGTGCTAGTCCCGAATGTTTGGTTAGTATTCAAAATCGTCAGTTAGTAACTGATGCGATCGCAGGTTCTGCCCCCAGGGGAAAAACCGCAGCGGAAGATGCTGATTTAGCTCACCGATTACTCTGTAGTGAAAAAGAAAGGCGCGAACACCGATTTGTTCTAGATTTTATGATCAAATGCCTCTCCGAATTAGGCTTGAACCCCCAAGTGCAACCAACTAATCAACTGCTACAACTTTCTAATATCCAGCATCTATGGACACCAATTAAAGCCCAACTGCTGACAGATATCCACCCCTTAGAAATCGTGGCTAAACTGCACCCAACTCCAGCAGTAGCCGGGGTTCCTACTAAAATGGCTCAAGAGCAAATTCTAGCTTTGGAAACCTTTGATAGATCTTTATATGCCGCTCCTTTAGGTTGGGTAGATCATCAAGGAAATTGTGAATTTATTGTTGGTATCCGTTCCGCTTTAATTGAAACGACTAAGCCATTGTCCGAGAATTGGCCAACTTGCCGTGCTAGACTCTACGCTGGTGCTGGTATTGTGGCGGGTTCTGACCCGAATAAGGAACTAGCGGAAATTCAGCTCAAATTCCAGGCACTGCTCAAAACTTTGCTCTGAAAAACAATTTCAAAGTATGGGAACATAGGGGATAATTTTTTTTGCAGTTCATCTAATCGCTGTATGAGCAAATTTAATAACCAAGTAGTATTAATTACAGGAGCATCTGCTGGTATTGGCGCGGCTCTTGCCCAAGAGTTTGCCTCCCAAGGAGCTAATCTGGTTCTGTTAGCTAGGCGCAAGGAGAGATTAGCAGCTATTGCCACAGCCATTGACCCTACAGGGAACAAAGTGCTGACGATACCTTGTGATGTCACCAAAGATGGGGAACTTGAGCGAGCAGTGGATCTTGCCCATAGTAAGTTTACCAAGATTGATATTGCGATCGCTAACGCTGGTTGGTCTTTAAAAGGCAATTTGGAAGACCTAAGTTTGGCTGAT
>JAAHHL010000978.1 GCA_010672185.1 Caldora sp. SIO3E6
AAATGTATCAAATGGGCTCAAAAAGCTGGCATTGTTGTGGAAAATCCCTGGGTAATCTTCAAGCTGAAAGCTGAAAGCTGACCGCTGAAAGCTAAAAACTGATAGCTAAGGACTTCCTGAAGCAGACCCTATTTACACTTCCCGATTCCCTATTTACACTTCCCAATTCCCAATTCCCAATTCCCAATTCTCCATTCTTATGTGAGATGTTTTAAGATCAACTGACAAACATCAGTAGCATCAATGGCTTTGTTTTCGAGTAAATGTGCTTGTTGTGTGAGTAACAGGGGACTATCGGCGACAGAGGTCGTAAGACAACCGTGAGAGCCACGGACAAGTTTCGCATCAAGGGGAATCACGTCCATTAAATAGCGAAACCCTAGTTGTTTTTTCAGCAGGGTTAACCCTATCTTTAACTGAGGCAATTGGATCTGGGGATCGAGGAAGAGCTCTACAGGATCGAAACCGGGTTTACGGTGAATATCCACAGTTCTAGCAAAGTCAGGAGAGCAAGAGTCATCAAGCCAGTAGTAGTAAGTAAACCAAGCATTAGGCTTGGCGATCGCAACTAAGTCTCCGGCTCTAGAATGATTGAGATGATAGGCTTGTTTCCCTGCTTCATCTAATACTTCTGCTACTCCCTCCATTGCTTCGAGTAGGGAGCGAACTTTAGATAGATAGGTAGGATCGTTGACATAAACGTGGGCAATCTGATGATCTGCCACAGCAAAAGCTTTACTGGCTCCAGCATCTAGTAGTTCTCCTCCCAATTCCTCACGCACGGCAATTAAGCCATTTTGTCTGAGTATTTGGTTGATGTGAACTGGTTGGGACACCGAGGTAATACCGTATCCCGATAAGATGACAATTTGAGCATCCTGCCCTTGATAATATTCAATCAAATCGCCACAGAGATTATCGATCGCTTGGAGGTCTGTGGCTACTTTTTCCGGATCTTGACCAAACTTCTGTAAGCAGTAATCTAAGTGGGGTAAATAGATGAGGGTTAAGGTAGGATGGTAGCGCTCTTCAACGGATTTGGCAGCATTGGCAATCCAGCTGCTGCAATCGATTGAGGCATTTGGCCCCCAAAAGTTGAATAAGGGAAATTGACCTAATTCTGACTGTAGCTGCGATCGCAATTGGGCCGGTTTAGTATTAATATCAGGAATTTTTCTGCCGTCAGCGGGATACATGGGGCGGGGTGTGACTTCATAGTCCGCTGATGAGTACATGTTGTACCACCAAAACAGATTAGCACAGGTGAAGGAGGGGTCGAGGGAACGGGCAAGATCCCAGATTTTAGGAGCCTGAACTAGTTTATTTGACTGTTGCCAAAATTTGATTTCACAGCGATTGCGGAAGTACCAACCGTTGCCGACAATACCATGTTCGTTGGGATATTTACCCGTGAGATAAGTAGACTGAACCGTGGCAGTAACCGCAGGTAAGACTGGCTTAATGGAGACTAGTTGTCCTTTCGCAGCCCATTGTGATAGATGAGGAGTGTATTCTCCTAGCCAACGAGGTGTTAATCCTACTACATTTATAACAACGGTTTTACGCATAATTAATGATCATTAACTACCAAAGTTTAAATTTAACAGGATAATTTTTTATGAAAAAATACTTGACTATTGTTGGCTGCTTGCTGCTGTTTTTTTTGCTGATGTTTTTACTGGTGGAGCAACTGAATTTACCAATTTTAACCGACCCAAGCTATTTAATGGAGAACAAGGGTATTAGCAGTGCTGTTGCCAGTGTTACTTTACTTGCGGTAGATGTATTTTTACCAGTGCCTTCTAGTTTAATCATGATTGCCAACGGAGCCTTATTTGGTATAGTTCTTGGTTCTTTATTGTCTCTTGTTGGTAGCTTAAGCGCTGCCATAATCGGATTTTTTATTGGTAGAAGGGGAGGCTCATTACTAGAGAGACTGCTCTCGCGATCGCAACGGCTACAAGCTAATCGGATTCTGGACAAATGGGGCTTGTTAGCGATTATTGTTACCCGTCCAGTACCTCTGTTAGCAGAGACAATGGTGATTATGGCTGGCACATCAGAAATAAGTTGGCAAGGTATGGCTTTAGCCACCTTAGCTGGGTCTTTACCCGCTGCCTTACTTTATGCCCTCACTGGAGCAACTGCTGCTAGTTTTGACAATAGTTTACTGATGTTTGGGTTGGTTTTGTTGATTGCGGGAGGATTCTGGTTGGTAGCTAATCGATTACATCACCTTCTGACAAAAAAGCAATAGCTGAATTTACAAAAGTAGGTTAGTTGGAATCGTTCGTATAGCGTCGGTCGTAGGAGAAGTGAAACCCAACGCAAACAATCTACTGTTGGGTTTCATTTTTGGTGATTAAGGAGAGGAGTTGGTCAAAGTTTGAGCAACGCTTCACCCAACCTACAATTACTGAAATGTTTATGTTGTTACAGAACCGAGGACGCTTTGCAGGTAACTAATTATTAATTGTGAGTCCGCAGGGCTCATATCACGGGTAACTGGCATATAACCAGGATCGTAAACTGGTAGACTCATGCGATCGACCATGGATTGGGCATGAGTCGGATTGTTGACAATGACCTCATCACCAATGTCCAGAATGTCGCGCATACCGGGATAGATCCCAGCATAGCCCCCTAGCAGATTCTTGACATCGTCCCAGGTGGGAGCCGGGGGCAAGTTTTTATCGACCCACAGCAGAATTGTAAAGCCGTTGGAAATAGATGGAATGGGTTGACCTTGACCCTCTCCATTGTACCAGTTACCACCCAAGAAGTAGACCTGGCTTTGAGCCCACTGGCGAAAGGTGGGGAGTTGAGCAATAGTAATGGAATTCGCTGTAACCTCTATTTCACCAACACCAGTACTTATTCGTGTGAACGTCCCGATGGTCAACCCAGTATCTGGTACACCACTGCCATTGAGGCTGAGTGGCGGGTTCTTATACTGACCCAGTTCTTCGGCAGACGGATTCCGGATGGTTAACTCTGGTGTGTAGTTATCCGAGAGTACACCACGTTGGATAGTCCAAAACTTGATCTTCAGAGTATTGCCAGCCGACATCCGCGAGGTGTTCAACTCTGGCTTCACAAACCAGCCATCTTCGTTCTCTTGGAGGACTATTTCGGGTGTAGAACCTGACAACCAGAGATAGAGAGGTCCGTTTTGTAGCCGACTAGCCTCATCGGAAGTCAACTGAAAGCTGACGATACCAGCGAAGGTCTCGTAATGGTCACGGGTTACTGGAATATCCTGACCATTAGTGAAGGGCTGGAGAGTACTTCCCTCCATAGTTCCAGCAACTAGTTGACGATTTAAGTT
>JAAHHL010000979.1 GCA_010672185.1 Caldora sp. SIO3E6
GGCCGAGCTTCAGCTCCCCAGCTCCCTTAACAGGAGTATCAAGAGGTAGAATGAGTAAAGAGCTAAAAAGCTGATAACTCATCGCTTAAATAATGAGTTCCCCCCAACCACCACAACCACCACAACCACCGAAAACACTGCTTAGTCAACTGACTCAGGCGGTACAAACCATTCAGGCGAAAGTTAACTTTCAGTCCCTTGCCCTCAAACCTAATGCTAGAGTGCCAGAGATTTGGGTGCAAGACGCTAATGCTAATCAACCTGAAGTTTATCCTCTTTTAGGCGATCGCTACTTATTAGGACGCAGCTCCAAATCTTGCGATATAGTTGTGCGTAATCCAGTGGTTAGTCAGATTCATCTGTCTTTAGAACGCCATGGACGCAATCAAAGGTCTTTTATCATTAAAGATGAAAACTCCACCAACGGCATCTACCGGGGCAAACGCCGACTACCTTCCCTAATTTTGCGTCATGGGGATATCCTTACTGTTGGGCCACCAGAACTGGCGGCATCGGTAAAACTCCAGTATGTAGATCCTCCGCCCTGGTATATTCTGGCTATTCGCTGGAGCCTTTACGGTATTGGTGCGTTAATCTGTTTGGTGCTACTGTTAATTGGTATTGAGTGGTCAAAAGTGCCGGTACGTCCTTTGCCTATCGGTATCCAAGGACCGGTAGTTGTCTACTCCCGTGACGAGACTCCCCTACGCAAACCTCGCACAGAAGCTCACCGAGAGCTCCGACGCTTATCAGATTTCTCTGAATACTTACCCCAAGCAGTAGTTGCTTCTGAAGACAGTCGCTTTTATTGGCACTTCGGTGTAGACCCCTACGGTATTTTACGGGCTTTGGTCAGAAATATCCAAGGGGGGACGATTCGGGAAGGAGCTAGTACGATTACCCAACAGGTGGCACGTAGTCTGTTTCCGGAATATGTCGGACGGGGGAACAGTGCTGGGAGGAAACTGCGGGAAATGGTAGTGGCTCTCAAATTAGAGACTTTCTACAGTAAAAATGAAATTTTAAGGGCTTATTTAAACCGAGTATACCTGGGTATTGAAGCCTACGGATTTGAAGATGCTGCTCAGTTTTACTTTGACAAAACCGCCAGGGATTTATCTATTGAAGAAGCAGCAACTCTCGTCGCAACTTTGCCTGCTCCCAATAGCTACAATCCTGTTCAGGACTACAATACAGCCTTGGGGCTCCGCAACCGGGTAATCGAGCGGATGCGTATTTTGGGGATGATTAGTGATGAGGAAGCCAGCCGAGCCAGGAGATCCCGTATCCAAGTTAGCCCCGAAGCTCGGGAATTTCTCTCTAGTATCAAGGCTCCCTACTTCTACAATTACGTCTTCGGTGAATTACGGCAATTACTGGGTAAGGATTTAGCTCAAGAAGGCAACTTCTATGTAGAAACTGGTTTAGATCTTCAGGCTCAGACCTTGGCAGAGAAATCATTAAGGGACTATATTAATAGCACTGGCGCTAATTTGAGATTCTCCCAAGGGGCAATTGTCACCCTCGACACCAGTAACGGTGAAATTCGTACCCTGGTTGGGGGTGCAGATTATCAAAAAAGTCAGTTTAATCGTGCAACTCAAGCTCAACGACAACCTGGTTCAACCTTCAAACTCTTTGCTTACGCCGCTGCTTTAGAAAAAGGCATCTCCGCAGCCAAAACCTACTCTTGCGATCCCATCAAGAACTTAAATATAGCTGGCTGTAAGCGTTCTAGTGGCAATATTAATATGTATACCGGCTTAGCCCAGTCGGAAAATGTAACGGCGATCAAAGTAGCTCAAGATGCCGGTTTAAATAACATGGTAGGAGTGGCAAGACGCCTCGGTATCAACTCCAAACTTACCTCAGCGCCGCGCTTAGCAATTGGTTTAAGTGAGGTTAATGTTTTAGAAATTACTGGTTCCTATGGTGCGATCGCTAATAGTGGAGTTTGGAATCGTCCCCATGCGATTAGACGAATTCTCGATAGTAATGATTGTACCGATAATAACGACCCACAAACCTGTCGCGTGATTTACACTTTCGGTGAAAATGGGGAAATGAGCTCTCAGGCTGTATCACCAGCAGTGGCAAGCATTATGACTGACATGCTCCGGGGGGTAGTGCAAGCAGGCACGGGTAGAGCTGCTTCCCTTGGTTTAGGAGAAGGCGGGAAAACTGGTACTACGGATCGCAATGTAGACCTTTGGTTCATCGGTTTTATCCCATCCCGCCAGCTAGTCACCGGCATCTGGTTGGGTAATGATGACAATTCTCCCACTAATGGTACTAGTGGACAAGCGGCTCAGTTGTGGAGTACTTATATGCGTCAGATTGTTCAGTAGGTTTGTTGTTGGTTGTTTGTTGTTGGTTGTTTGTTGTTGGTTGTTGGTTATTGGTTGTTGGTTGTTTGGGAAGTCAGTAAGGTAGATCCCCGACTTCTTTTACCGGTTTGTCGAGTTTTAATCACTTTCTTCAACCAAGAAGTCGGGGATCTTGAGCAATTATCCATTATCCATTATCCATTATCCATTATTACTTAGGGTTTCTCCGCTGCGATCGCTAATTTTACTCCTTCTACCTGACGCAAACTATCCATAACTGCTACTACTCGCCCATGAGGGACATTTTCATCAGCATTGATAATTACCAGAGAGCCAGAGTCGGGTACAACCATAGAGCTAATTCTACTTGCCAGCTGTGGTAGCTCAACCAGCTGACTATTGATGCGTATCTCCCCATTAGGATTAATCGTTACATCAATGGTTGATTGGCGCTGGACTTCTGCGGTTGTTGCTGTTGGTAAATTGACTGGCAACCCTTCTGAGCGGGTTAAATATAGGGTTGAAATGATAAAAAAGGCAAGAATCGAGAAGACTAAATCAATCATCGGCACGATGTTGATTTCCAGAGGAGTGTCTGACTCATCGGGAAGACGCATGGTAGGTGTTAGGTGTTAGGTGGTAGGTGTTAGGTGTTAGGTGTTAGGTGTTAGGTGTTAGGTGTTAGGTGTTAGGTGGTAGGTTTTAGGTTTTATATCAAGTTCGGATAAACAGTTATAATTCCCTTCTATCTTGTAACCTTCTTTCTTCCCTCCTGCCTCCTGCCTCCTGCCTTCTGCCTCCTGCCTCCTGCCTCCTGCCTCCTGCCTCCTGCCTTCTGCCTCCTGCCTCCTGCCTCCTGCCTCCTGCCTTATTTATCCTTGTTAGTGAAAGACTTAGCATCTTTACCCGCATAAGGATCAACAATGTGACCATCACCAGTCATCTTATACA
>JAAHHL010000098.1 GCA_010672185.1 Caldora sp. SIO3E6
TTCCTGGTGCTATTAGCGCGATGGCCCCACTCCGATTCCATCCCGAACTCGGCAGTGAAACGTTGCAGCGGCGAAGATACTTTGGGGGTTGCCCCACGGGAAAATAGCTCAGTGCCAGGTTAATATTAAACAAAGCATCTTTCTGATACACCGGAAAGATGCTTTGTTGTTTTAGGTAGTATTCTCTCAAGGTAATTAGGACAAGGGGGCTTAAGCCCCTTGTTAACTTGCCTTACCTGAGACTGCTATAAAAGTATTTTGAGTCAGTAGAGTGGTTAAGCACCATCACTGCCAGGTAAAATCAGGAGGAAAGCACAATTACTGGGTCGTTCTGTAAAGAAATGTCCGGTTTTGGGTAAGTCTTTGGCCATGGATAACAGACCAGAAGAATGTCAAACAAAAATGCTGGATCATTTATTGGTGGACTGCTCTTGGGTAGTGTAATCGGAACCATTACTGGTTTACTGATTGCTCCCCGCACTGGTAAGGATACACGGCAGCTGTTGAAGAAATCAGCAGATGCCCTACCAGAGTTAGCAGAAGACCTATCAACCACCTTGCAGCTCCAAACAGACCGCCTTTCTGAATCTGCACTGCGTAATTGGGATGGTACACTAACTCGATTACGGGAAGCAGTCGCAGCGGGTCTTGAGGCATCTGGA
Organism: Caldora sp. SIO3E6; assembly: GCA_010672185.1. Classification (GTDB taxonomy): domain Bacteria; phylum Cyanobacteriota; class Cyanobacteriia; order Cyanobacteriales; family Coleofasciculaceae; genus Caldora. The sequence goes on from JAAHHL010000098.1 coordinate 663, forward strand.
CAAGCAAGTGTAGAACTTCAAAAACCCGAATCTGAAGTGACCAAACAATCAAATTCTTCTGTTTCTGAACACAAGCTGTAGGCAACCTACTAGTGATTGATCCTTTATTTGTGCTAGCACTGTCCATCCTGCTGATGGCTGTTAGCTTAATTATTCTCATTTTAGCTTTCCTACCTGTTTTGAAGGAGTTAGGACGGGCAGCTCGCAGTGTAGAAAAGTTAGCTGATACCCTAAAGCGAGAGTTGCCCCCTACCCTGGAGGCAATTCGCCTTACAGGTTTAGAAATCAGTGACTTAACTAATGATGTTAGTGAAGGGGTAAATAGCGCGACTCAAGTGGCTAAACAAGTTGATCAAAGCGTTAGTGGTGCAACTAAACAAGCGAGAAAATTTCAGGCTAAGACCCGTGGTGTGGTTGCAGGAGTTAAAGCAGCATGGCAAACCTGGAAGCGTTCTTCATCTAGGCGCAGAACAGTTGAGCGTCTACCATCTTCTTCAAGAAGAGCTCTGGAGCTACAAGTAAATGAAACTACATCTATGAATGAACTATCCTTACCTCGTAAGGATTACCAAGAGGACAAGCTTAAAACTAATAAAGCTTCCTCCCCAAGCATCAAAGATAATTCTCTTTCTTTAAGACAATACCAAGATTCAGATCAGCGAGAGGAAAACCTTGAGTGACAGCTAATATCAAGTTCGGATAATCACTGATAATTCCTTTTTACCTGGCAAACCTTCTTCCTTACCTTCTGCCCTCTGCCCTCTGCTTTATTGCCACCGAAGTGTAAGTATTCAACTGAACTTGATACAAATAGGGTATAAGTCAGACAAGCGAAGGGCGCAGGTAGGTGCGCTCAGCATACAAGATTGTTTCTATCTGGCTAAATTAAGTGATGGTATTAAATCCTGAATCTGAAGTAGACTATCAAAGTAATGCTCTTGCTCTAACCGATTTATTGCAGACTGCATGTTATCCAAAGTAACCTCTTCAAGGATAATCATACCAGGCTCAGAGATAAATTTGTGTCCTAGCTTTATCTCTTCTTCTAGATCTTGACCCAATCGTATGTAATCGTAAAAAACAATAGCGTATCTGTTACCATTATTAAGTTCAACTTTTACATGATTGAGATATCCTCTTGCTTTTGCTTCATCCTGCTCTCGCTCATCAAAACTGTACTCAAACAGTAGCTTAGCCATTTTTATTCTCCACCTTAAATATTAGTTATAGATTTCTATTTTATTCAGTGCAGCTTGAAAGTTTTTCAATTGCATTGCTTCTCTTGGAACAACTTCAAAGTGTGAGATACGACTACCTCGCTGAACTATCTTGAGTTCAGGAGGAATACTTTTGCCCACGGCACCAACGTAGCTGATTGCTCTACACCTGGAAACCACTCCAAAAATTCTTCTATAGCGCTACGCACTATGCTTAGGACACTCCTAAACCCTCTAACCCAGTTATGACTTACTGTTGCCTGTTGCCTGTTGCCTAGCGCGTAGCGCTATACTGTTGCACCGTCTCGTAAATTTTCAAACAAGGCGGAAGTGAATCACCACCTCGAGATTGCTGTCCCCCTTTGCCCCTTGTCCTCCCAAGCCCTAACCAGTCACTGTTCAATGCGAACAACAGCTATATACTTTGCGATCGCTACCAATATTAGACTAAAGTAAACAAGTGTAAAGAAGTCATTAGTCTTCCCTTATTGTTTTTTTAAAGCATCTCTTTAGCGTTTATTGCTTCTTGTATCACGATGCAGCATCTTTTTTCAAAAAAATTTTTAGTATCCTTGATGGCATTTGTCCTAACACTCTCTGTTTGGTCAATTGCCCCAGAGGCAAAGGCTTACGATGATCCTAGTCTACTGCCAGCAACTCAGACCCCTGTAATTGATCTGGGCGACTTTATCCCTACGCTTCAAGAAGAGACTCTAATCGAAGACTTAGAGAATTTTGAAGCTGAAACCGGTTGGAAGCTAAGGGTTTTGACCCAATATGACCGTACACCTGGCCGAGCAGTCAAAAAATTCTGGGGACTTAACGACAAAAGTGTGCTACTGATTGCCGACTCACGGGGAGGTAATCTGCTAGGTTTCAACGTTGGCGATGACCTTTATCAATTCCTACCTCGTACCTTCTGGGTAGAGTTGCAAACACGCTTTGGTAACCTCTACTTCGTTAGGGAAAACGGAGAAAACCAATCAATCATTGAAGCCTTAGATACAATTGAAACCTGTCTGCGCCAGGGAGGTTGTAATGTTGTACCAGGTCTTCCCCAAGAACAGTGGATTCTAACTCTGATTACTTCAGTTTTGGGTGGGTGTATCTTGGGATTTGCCGCTCTTCCTCGCAAACAAGGACAAATTCTGGCTTGGCAGTGGGCTTTGATTTTCTCTCCACTCTGGGGAATGCTGTTTATTGCCTTTGGCATTGGACCAGTAGTAACACGAACTTCGGAGTGGTTACCATTATTCCGTAATGTTATAGGCTTTATTCTGGGTGCTTTAGTAGCTTACTTATCACCAATGATTGCGGATTCCTCTGCTTCAGAAACGTGATATCTTCCCACACGGGCTGCACCAAGTCAGTGTGGGCTTCCCAACTGACAATGGGACATTCCTAGTGCAATAAGACATAAGGCAGCTCCCTTTGAAAAAATTTTTCACCACTAGGTGATAAAAGTAGGTTATTCCCTGTTGCCTGTTGCCCGTTGCCTGTTGCCTACTTACAAGTCAGGAGGTGGAAAAAATCCATCTTTTGGGGGATAACCTGGAAACCTAACCCTGAGAGGTCTAGATGGAATGGCACGTAACGGATGCCCAAAGTTTGGCAATTATTGACCGTGAAATGGGCAAGCACGCCTTTTCAGCAGCGGAATACGAGATTGTTCGTCGAGTTATTTATGCGACTGCTGATTTTGAATATAAGTCTCTGATACGTTTCTCTGAACGTTCCTTACAGGCTGGAGCCGCAGCTGTAGCAGCTCGGACTACGATTGTGGTGGATGTTCCTATGGTACAAGTGGGTATTACCCATCGCATCCAAGAAACCTTTGCTAATCCGGTCTATTGTAGTACCGATGCTCTAACACGACCCCAAAAAGAAAAAACTAGGGCAGCTTGGGGCATCCAAACTTTAGCCAAACGCTATCCAGAAGGAATTTTTGTTGTTGGTCAATCTCAAACTGCACTGACTACTTTGGTGGAGTTAATCGAGGCTGAAGAAATTCGACCCGCATTAGTCATTGGCACACCTTCAGGATTTGTTGAGGTAGATGTTGCTAAAGACCGGCTGAAAGACTCTTTGATCCCTCATATTCAAATTGCAGGCCGTAAGGGTAGTGCCGTGGTAGCAGCCGCCATTGTCAATGGTCTAGTAGACTTAGCTTGGCAAGCCTATGGACAGGATGGGAATGGGTTTGGTTAGGGAAGGTCAATGAGAATGGAGAAGGTCGAATGGAGAATGGAGAAGGTCGAATTTCTTCCTTGTCTCCCCATCTCCTAGGACACCGCGTAGCTGAAAGCTGAAAGCTAACTAACCACCATACTGCCAGCCAGTAGTCTCAAGTAAAAGTTGGTTCCCTTCACGATGAACACCTGAACCAATGACTTCTCCGACAAACACTGTGTGATCTCCTTCTTCTACAGTGCTGACTAATTTACACTCTACATAACCTAGGGAATCAGCAATAATTGGACAGCCGGTTACTGCTCCCTCGTAAAACTCCACATCCTCAAATTTATTACCAACGCGACGCTTGGGTTTAAAAAACTTGGCTGCTAGGTCTTTTTGTTCACTGTCGAGGAAACTGATAGCAAACACTCCACTTTTTTTAATCATGGCGTGGGAGCCAGAATCTTGCTTCACGCAATTGACTACTAGTGGCGGCTTAAAAGAAGACTGCATCAGCCAACTCATGGTAAAGCCGTTGAGCTCCTCACCATCTTTAACCCCACAAATATACAGACCATGGGGAATCTTACGCAGCATTGTCTTTTTGGCTTGTTCGTCTAGCAAGGGTCTACCTACCTATATTGTTCCATCTTGATTAGTGTAGCAATCGACAAAGACATAAGCTGCTGTCTACTTCAACCGTATAGCTAAAGGAAAAAGATGACCGCCATTTAGTACTTATGGCTGGCAACACAACTTTTCGCAGATTCAACTCAAAAAAATTTTTTCGTGCCATTTTGCGAAAACGCCTATGGCTACCCCTATAACTGGGTAGTGGTGATTGAAGCCATTGATTAAACCCTCTGGTGCTTCCCTCACACAATGACATGTGGCATCCAATGCCTCTGCCACCTTGGTTGGTCAATTTATTATGAGTGCATTAAACGAAACCCTCAAACAACTGGTTGCTGAGGCTTGCACCCATCTCCCAAGAAGTGCGGCACGACAGCTGTGTATCCAAGAAATCTACAGCTTAGTGATCAAATCCGGCAACCTCTGGAACGAAAACACACCCTACTACAGTGATGCTTTCCAAGAAACCTGGGAGTACTGCTGCCAGAACTTGGAAAAATACAATCCAGAACTGAGTGCCGTAACCACCTGGATTGATACTCGATTGAAGTGGACGTTGCAGAAATGGCGCGATCGCCAAAACCAACAAAAACAACGGCAAGTCAATCCCATTGGGACTGATGATGGTAACACAATTAACCCGCTCGACAATCTAGCTTCTAATCCAGGTGCAAGTCGAGCCATACAAATTTGGCAAGCAACTGTTAGATGGGTTCAAGAGGATTCAGACGGCAAATTACGGCAGACTTGTTTCCGCAAGCGTCCTGAAATCAATGCTCAGGTACTGTTCTTAAAACGCTTTCCCTCAGAAACTCCCTGGCAAGATATTGCCAAGGAATTTGACCTCAATTCAGCCGAAGCCAAAGACTTACCCAAGTTCTACAATCGCAGTTGTCGGCCTCTGTTGCGAGAATTTGGAGTGCTCCAAGGATATATAGAAGAAAAAAAGAAATAGAAATTTATTAAACAAGGTGACTATTATGATTAAGCAAATTCGAGAACAGGAGGACGTGGCTGTACCTATTTTAATTACCCAAAAGGCACGACAGATTGCCCATCAATTTGCCCAACAGCAACCGGATGAAGCCAAGGCGCAACAAGTCTACCGAAATACACTGGCTGTTTGTATAATCAACAACTATTTTAAAATCCTCGGCATTCCATCTGATCCATCCAATTGTGATAGTTGGAACCTCCTCATGCAGATGACAGCTAATGTCGCTGACTTGGATGTAATCGGTCGAGGAAGCATTGAGTGTCGCCCTATCTCGGAGTGGGAAAGAGAGACTAAATCTGTGTGTTACGTACCGACAGAAGTGCAGGATGAGCGCATTGCCTATGTAGTGGTGCAAATTGAACCTGAACAACGAGAAGCCCTAATTCTCGGTTTTGTGGAGCAGGTAAATAGTGAAGAACTGCCCTTAAATCGTCTCCGTCCGATGTCCGATTTGCCCACGTATCTTGAGGAATATCAACCTCGCTCTCCTACCGAGCAAGTCACTCAACTCACTAACTGGCTGCATGATCAAATTGAAGCAGGCTGGCAAAAACTGGATGAGATTTTGGAAATCTCATTGATGAACTATCAGTGGCAAAATACCCGTTCTCTCACAACCGAATCAACAGTACCTGTTTTGTCTCGTGTGGTTCGAGGTAAAGTTTTTGAAATCCCGATTCAGCAGGGGATGGAACCGATTGTTTTGATTACTGAACTAGTGCCAAAATCGGAGGTGGATTTAAGCGTTGAACTGAAGATTTGTCCACCAACAAAGCAAGCATTCCTGCCTGTAGGCTTGGAAATGAGTGTCATTGATGCCGTGGGGGAAGTCGTGATGCATGTTCAGGCACGAGATAAGAATCGCATGATTGAATTGGGCTTTCATGCAGAAGTCGGCGATCGCTTTTCTCTGCGAATTGAACTAGAAAACGTGATAATTAATGAGGAATTTGTGGTTTAAGAAGTCAGAAGTTGTTATTTTGACCTTCTGCCTTCGGCTCTCTGTCTTCAAGACGAACTCCCATGAGTAAACTAGCTGTACTTGAACTAAGGGGTGACCTAAATAATCAGGGCTTTTATGTCACTCTGCGTATTGGTCAAGGTAATGTGGCTTCTGACATTAACCTAGAGCGTAAACTCCCGCCTTCACCTCCCCTATTTGATGCCTTCATCCAGTGGCAGCAAGATTATCGACGGCTTTCAACTCCTAGCCGTGTCATTAGACCTTACAAAAATAAAATAGACGGCAAGATTCATCCCATTGAAGCTTGTGCAGAATCTGCTAAACAGTTAGAACAAAAGTTTCAAAATTGGTTGGACTGTAAATCTTTTCATGATCTTGATTTACAACTGCGACAGGCGTTGAATCGTCATGATGCCGTTCAGGTCTTAATTCGCACGGCTAATGCTGAGGCTCAGGCACTTCCTTGGCATTTGTGGGACTTTTTTGAGAACTATCCCAAAGCAGAAATTGCTTTGAGTGGTGTATCTTCATATCCCTGTTCCTCTCAAAGGAGGTTAGGACTTTTAGACCTAAATCAGGTCAATATCTTAGCGGTTTTGGGAGATTCCACTAATATTAATCTGGAGAGTGATAAGCAAGCCTTAAATAAATCACCTGAAGCGAATGTTGAATTTTTAAGGGAACCCACTCTTCAAGAATTAAATGATAAGTTGTATGAAAAATCTTGGGATATCCTGTTTTTTGCTGGACACAGTAAAACGGAAGCGGCAGGAAAGGGGGTACTTCAGCTCAATCCAACAACTCATCTGACGATTGATGAGGTGCGGTATGCTGTGCGAAAGGCGATCGCAAAGGGTTTGCAACTGGCGATTTTTAATTCTTGTGATGGGTTAGGGTTAGCCCGCGCTTTGGCAGATTTGCAATTGCCCTACATTATTGTCATGCGGGAAGTCGTGCCAGACCCTGTAGCCCAGCAGTTTCTTAAGTATTTTCTGGAGGAGTTTTCTCAAGGGCAATCATTGCATTTGGCGGTAAGGGAAGCACGGCAACGGTTGCAGGGGATGGAGAAGGAGTGTCCCTGTGCTAGTTGGTTGCCTGTGATTTATCAACATCCAGGGAGAACACCTCTGAGTTGGCATGATTTACAGCATCCCTCCCCATTAGTACAACCACATTCCTTAAGGCGGACTGGCAAACCACACCGTCAGACTGTATCTCAGACTGCATTAGTCAGCTTTATAGTCACTAGTTTAGTAATGGGAGTGCGATTCTTAGGAGGCTTGCAGCCACTTGAGTTTTGGACATTTGATAGTTTAATGCGGCTGCGTCCCGCTGAAGGTTCGGATGAGCGGATGCTGCTAGTCACCATTGATGAGGCTGACTTGCGCTATCAAGACGAGCAAGGGTATGAACGAGAAGGTTCGTTGTCTAATCAAGCCTTAACAAAGGTTTGGCAAAAGCTAGAATCATATGACCCGGTAGTGGTTGGTGTTGATATTTTTCGAGAACGTCCTGTAACGACAAAGTTCCAATCAGTTGCTAAAGCAATTGAATCGACTCAGACCAATGATTCTACCAACTTTTCTAAAGTTGACAGCAATCTGAAACTACCTGTAGACACTATCTTTATTTGCCAAATTAAGACAGGTGAAACATTCTCTACTATTTCTCCACCACCAAATATAGAGCCAATTGAGCTAGGCTTTAGCAATGTTGTATCTGATCCAGATAAGCTAATTCGCCGCCACCTGATTGGCATGTCACCTGGCTCAGAGTGTAATACAGATCAATCCTTTAGCTACCGGGTTGCTAGCAACTATTTGCAACGTCAGTCAGATGTTCAAGTTACCTTCCATAGTAGGGTATTGACTATCAATGGAGTTGAATTCCCTCCGCTCAGTCAACATAATGGAGTCTACCACAGTATCAAGATAGGCGGATACAACACTCTACTCAATTATCGTGCCACAGAGGCTATTGCTCCGACTATCTCATTATCTGAATTGCTAGAGGGAAATCAGGATAGGAAATTAGCAGACTTGGTTAGCGATCGCATCATTCTGATTGGCACTATTGCCGACAGTTTTGGTGACTACCATCCTACACCCTATGGTGAGATGGCTGGGGTGGAAATTCAAGCCCACATGATTAGCCAAATCCTCAGTGCTGTGGAGGATCATCGTCCGTTACTGCGTACACTGCCCCAATGGGGGGATGTTCTGTGGGTTTATGTTTGGACACTAGGCATCGGAGGATTCATACTGCTGCTTCGTACTCGTGGTCAGGTGATTTTGGCAATGTTGACTACTCTCTCTTGTTTAAGTTTACTTTGCTTCTTAGCATTAAAAGTCGGATGGTGGTTGCCGTTGATACCTACAGCAATTGCTTGTGCAATTATGACTGGTTTGAGCCAGCATTCCCGCTTAATTTGAAAAACGTTTGTTAAAACTTCAAATTAAATTGGCACATTTTTAACAGGCTTTGGTGAAACATCTATCGGAGAATTTTTCCATGAAATTCAATAGTTGGGCATTTGCCGTGGTAGCACTCTTAGTGTTGCATCCTCTGGGTAAAGTTGCGATCGCTAATGAGCCAGATTTCAGTGGTACTGGACAACCTACTGACAAAGACTCTAATTCTGCGGGTAGTCGGGGTGATTGTAAGTTTGATCTAACTCCCCTGATACCTGTCAATGAGCAAGGAGGATGGACAACTCAAGGTAACCCGACTCTCTGGATTCGAGTGCCAGTGGAGTTGTCGTCGGTTCAGTCGGTTCGGGTGATGGTGAGAGATGAGTCGGGAAAGCCTGTCTACAATGCTCGACTGACAAATTTGGATGCTCCGGCAGGTATTATTCGTCTTCCCCTACCTGATACTGTTCAACTGCCAGTGAGTAGTCCTGATTCAGAGTCAGGGTTCTTTAACTGGATGGTTGCTGTTTACTGTGATGATACTGGCGATCGTCCTGCTTCCATCAGGGGTTCTATCCGTCGCGTTGCTGTTGATGCTCCCTCAGAGTTTGCTTTAGAAGGAAAGTCGCCCCAGGAAATCCGTGAACTTAGCGAACTCTATGTCGAAAATCGCATTTGGTACGATGCGCTGACGGTATTAGGAAAAGCTCGGTTAGCAGCACCGGATGACCCAGTATTGCTCGAAGCATGGCAAACACTCCTTGGTAATTCTACAGTCGGATTGGAGGAAGTTACTAATGAACCTTTAGTGGATTGTTGCACACTGCCTTAAGGGTAATGGGTTCCCCAGCCCCAACTTTAGCTACCGTGTACATATCTCTCGGTCAACTTTAAATATTCTGCATTTGCCCCCCTAACCCCCCAATTCTGGGGGGAACAAGAGTTTTCAAAGTCCCCTGCTCTCTCGCTCTCAATGCTGGGAGGAACAAGAGTTTTCAAAGTCCCCTGCTCTCTCGCTCCCAATTCTGGGAGGAACAAGAATTTTCAATGTTTCAAGTCCCCCAATTCTGGGGGATTTAGGGGGCGCAGAATTGGGGGATTTAGGGGGCAAGAAATACTTATTTACACGTCGATAAAACCATGTTCTCAAAACTTTCTCTCAAATTTTTCTTTCTAACTCTTCTCTCCGTCTTGATTCCCATCAAGGCAAATGCTCAAATTACCCCTGCCAATGACGGCACGGGAACAACGGTGCAGCGTAATGGAGAAACCTTTAATATTGATGGCGGTTCTCGTTCTGGGGATGGTCGTAATCTGTTTCACAGTTTGCAAGATTTTGGTTTAGATGCTAATCAGATTGCTAATTTTTTATCCTCTCCTGAAACTCAAAATATCCTCGGTCGGGTGACGGGTGGCAATGCCTCAATGATTGATGGATTGATTCGGGTTAGTGGTAGTGATGCTAATCTGTTTTTAATGAATCCCGCAGGCATTATTTTTGGTAGTAATGCTCGCTTGGATGTGCCTAGTTCTTTTACTGCTACAACGGCAAATAGTATTGGCTTTGGTGATAGTTGGTTTAATGCTTTTGGTGAGAATAATTATGCGGCTTTGGTGGGTAATCCTGGTGCTTTTGCTTTTACTCTGAGTAATCCTGGCTCTATTATCAATGCTGGGGAACTAGGGGTGAGGCAAGGGGAATCTTTAACGTTGCTTGGTGGTACTGTTATCAACACAGGTACTCTCTTAGCGCCGGGGGGTCAAATTACAGTGGCGGCGGTTCCGGGTGAGAATTTAGTGCGTATTAGTCAGGAAAATAGCCTCCTGAGTTTGGAACTCGATACTATTACCCCTGGTTCTCTCAATTCTCCTGATTCTGCTATTAATCCTGTCCCTTTCACTCCCCTGGATATCCCAGGTTTGCTCACTGGGGGTAATGTTAGTTCTGCTTCTGGTATGTTGGTAGAAGCAGATGGTACTGTTCGGCTGATTAGTTCTAATACTTCTATTCCCACGGCTTCGGGTACAGCGATTGTTTCCGGTACGGTAGATGCTTCTGGTTCATCTACTTCTGAGATTAATATACTAGGCGATCGCACTGGTATCCTCAACGCCACGATTCAGGCGAATGGCGATACGGGGGGTGGGACAATTCGCATTGGTGGCGATTATCAAGGTGGAGGTAGTGTTTTTAATGCTTCTCGCACGTTTGTAGATGGGAATTCTACGATTACTGCTGATGCTTTACGAGCTGGAAATGGTGGGCGTGTTATTGTTTGGGCAGATGATGTAACAGGCTTTTATGGAAATATTACTGCTCGTGGGGGTCAAGAATCGGGTAATGGTGGTTTTGTTGAAGTGTCGGGTCTTGATTTTCTCGACTTTCAAGGTGTAGTGGATACTTCAGCACCAAATGGTGCGATGGGAACACTATTGCTTGACCCGACTAATATTGAGATTGTAGCAACGGGTGGTACAGCAACGGCACTGACTGATGTGGATAATTTCTTAGATCCAGATACGGATGTAGGAGATACTACCACAATTGATGCGGCGTTGCTTGATGCGGCGTTGGCAGATGTGATTTTGCAGGCTACTAACGATATCACTTTTAGTGCCGATGTCAATATTGCTGAACCTCAAGTTGGATTGACGGCTGAGGCGGGGAATAATATTGCTGTTAACTCCAATATTACTACGAATGGGGGAAATGTTACTTTCACGGCTAATGCTGATGGGGTTGGGGCAGGAGCAGTAAGTGTTAATAATGCCACGATTACGACTCAAGGTGGAGATTTTACAGCTTCTGGTCAAGGAAATGCAACATTTCTTAGCGGCATATCGATTAACAACAGCAATATCAATCCTGGCAATGGGAATATTCAACTGATTGGAATCGGTCAGGATGGGCAAAATCTTGGAGATGACAATAACGGAATTGTTATTTTTGGAGGTAGCCTCTTAGAAACTACTGATAATGGAAGAATCTCTTTAGATGGGACTGGGGGAAATGGAGAAGATTCAAATCACGGCATTTCTATCCTTGACTCAACCTTAAGAACAGAGAATGGAGCTATTGATCTAGAAGGAACAGGTCAAGGAAACTCTTTTCAAAACCTAGGGATTCTATTATTGGGTAATACCCTAGTAGAAACCACTGGTAATGGTTCTATTACTTTCAATGGTTTCGGAGGCGACGGAACTAGTTCAAATACTGGGGTTTGGATTTTCAATAATGCAAGAGTGCAAACAGTCACTGGAAATATCGATATCACAGGAACAGGAGGAAATGGGACAGCAATTAGCAATTATGGAGTTTTCCTATATAGCAATGCTCAAGTCACTTCAGTAGACGGAAATATAACCTTAGAAGGTACTGGAGGTGGTGGAACTAATAATCAGCGTGGAATATCGATTGGTGGAGAGGATGGCACTGGAGCGCTTAATGGCTCTACAGTAGCAACAACTGGAATTGGAAATATTACCATGAATGGTACTGGTGGGACTGGAACTTTCAATAATATTGGTATTGCTATTAGTACAGCATCAGAAGTTAGAACAATAGATGGTCAGATTAATATCAACGGTACAGGTGGTAACTCTGGAAATGATTTTAATCGCGGTATCATTTTTGATAGACGTATTGCTCCTCCTGGAGCTCCTGACGCAGGAAACATTGGAGACGGTGGTAGTATTAGCTCAATCAATGGTGATATTAATGTTGTTGGCACGGGTAGTGGCGCTGGTGGTAGCAATCACGGAAGCGCATCGTGC
>JAAHHL010000980.1 GCA_010672185.1 Caldora sp. SIO3E6
TCCCGCGTCTCTCCTGATCTACCCTCAGAGTATAACGGTCAATATCAGCATCAGGGAATTGGTAGTAGAGTCGGATTTGTTGCAGCTGACGATTGGTTTGTAGAATAGGGCGAGTATCCCAAAGGCGGATGTTGCGAATTGTTAGGTCATTTTCTGCTAACTCACTCCTGGTAAGCTTACCTTCTGGATTAAAAGCTTTGACTTCAATATTATTCAAGTCAAAGGCGGCTCTGGTTAAAGCAATGCTACGCTCAATATATGGTCTTTCTCTTGCTAGTTCGTTAGGTTGAACGATAAAGTGTTGCACAAAGTTGGGTACAGCTGCACCGGCGACTAACTCCACAACTAGGTAAACTCCCCACAACCCAATCATTACCCAACCAGTTTTCTTCAGGCTGCGGAACCAGAAAATAGTTCTTGACAGAAACAAAATAGCGATCGCTAATGCCAGAATACTTAAACCTGTATTAACGCTCAACTGAATATTGACGTCGGTATAACTAGCACCGTAACTAACTCCACGAGGGGAATAGAGCAATTTGTAGCGAGAGAGCCATTCACGGAAAGCAACTGTCACTGCCAAGGCACTACTGAGTCCAAATAAATGGCGTAGCTGATTGTGAGAAAATCCTTGAAACTTGCCCTGGGAGAGGCTATTACCTGAAGTGAGATAAATTATTACTACTGCCACTAAACCAAAGAGGCATAGTCCCCCTAGCCAAAAATCCAATAACTGCCAGATAGGCAAGTTAAATACATAAAAGCTGATATTGTGTCCAAATTGGGGTTCTTCCAGTGGAAAGGCCGTAGGGTAGAAATACTGGACAATTCTGCTCCACTGGTAAGACATGATCAAAGACCAGAACAAGGAAAGTACGACTGCGATCGCTCTTAACCAAAACTGAGGCTGAATTACTAACGCTACGACAACAAAAGCCACAAAACCTAGCTGCCAAACTTGCTCTATCCCAAAAGCCTGGGGTAGCAACAGCTGTTTGAGAGATATCCAATCCAAGACAGGGGGAAGTGGTGGGGTAACATGAGGAACACTTAAATCTGGATGCCACAGGGAAATAGTGATGCTACCGTAGTGCAGCAACATCAACCCCACAACAGTGCAAAGGAGTAACATTAGTAATAGTAGCGATCGCAAACCCAAAGCTAAAGTGGGAAATTTTTGCTTAATTGGGGCTTGCTGATACTCCTGATACCTTGCTGATGGGATACCAACATCTTGGCTACGTCGGTACAAAGGTGGTTGTGATACTCCCACAGACAAATTTAACCTTGTCTGCCCCACTGGTTGAACTTGGGTTTGGTAATCCCAAAGATTTCTGCCTTGCTGATTAACTGCTGAATCCCTTGCCAAGGAACTCTTTTTTTTATGCTTAAGTCGATTTGCCAGGAACAGGTTCCCCAGTAGAAACCCAGCTGAGATAACGCATACACCGAACCACAAACCCAGTTGAATGTACAAGCGTAAAAAAAAGGAGTCTAGATAATCAACTTCCTGAAACCATAAAATTTCTGCTACCAGGTTAGCCAGCAAATCCCAAGCGATCCAAAGTCCCAGTATGATGGCAACAGAGCGAAAGAATCGGTTCCAAAAACGTTTAGACATAATTATCTTGTTGAGTCAGCTGTTGCGATCGCACAAGCACGACAATCTAGTGCAGCTAGGCAGAAGTCCTTGAGCACCTCAAAAGAGACAAGGGAGACAAGGAGGACAAGGAGGACAAGGAGGACAAGGAGATTTTAGCTGCTCAGTTATTTCCGCCGTGCTGCACTAGGCTATTTTAAACGAATATTTTGATCAAAGCTCGCCTAGTGCATTATTTTTTGTATTATTTATGTAGTATAATGATATCTATAGGGCTTTTGCAGTGTGAGTGTTGTACTCTAGACACCGACAGCCCTGTGCCATACTTGTAGACTAAAGGCAAAGGTTTATGCCATACAAACAGCTAGAATTATCTACTCCAACACCAGTACTCTCCTGGGCAAATCACCATCTGGCTTCAGAGGAAAGCAAGATGGCAAAGAATGTGGCTTCGCTACCCTTTGTCTTCAAGCATGTCGCACTGATGCCGGATGTTCACCTGGGGAAGGGTGCTTTAGTCGGTTCCGTAGTTGCCACCAAAGATGCAGTGATTCCCGCCGCTGTCGGTGTGGATATTGGTTGTGGGATGGCTGCGATTAAAACCCCCTTTGTTGCCGCACAATTGGAGGGTAAGCTCAAGCAGATTCGCCTGGATATTGAAGCTGCTATCCCAGTTGGCTTTAACCAAAACAAAGACATCGAGAAAGCGGTAGTTAACTGGCAAGGTTGGCAGGATTTCCAGGAATTGCACCCAGGAGTGCAACACCTAGAGAGTAAAGCCATAAAACAGCTAGGTTCCCTCGGTGGTGGTAATCACTTTATTGAGGTTTGCCTGGATACCAAAAACCAAGTTTGGTTGATGCTACACTCTGGTTCACGGCATATTGGCAATATGCTAGCCAAGTGTCATATCAGTACTGCTAAAGAATTAGCGAAATTAGCAGATAATCAAATACCTGACCCTGATTTAGCTTACTTTGTAGCTGGAACCTCAGAATTTGCTGCTTACTGGCGAGATTTGCAGTGGGCACAGAACTATGCCCGTTACAATCGGGATGTAATGATGGCTCGTTTTAAGGGTGTTATTGAGAAGCATCTAGTTGGGGGTAAACCGACTAAGCCTCTGCTATCGGTGAATTGCCACCACAACTACGCAGAGAAAGAAGTACATTTCGGTGAAGAAGTCTATCTCACTCGTAAGGGTGCAGTCAGAGCGCGAGAAGAAGATTATGGTATCATCCCTGGTTCAATGGGGGCTAAGTCTTTTATTGTTAAGGGTAAAGGCAACCATGATAGTTACTGCTCTTGCAGCCACGGTGCGGGGCGTTTGATGTCTCGTAATAAGGCGAAAAAGCGCTTTTCCTTAGATGATTTGGTGGAACAAACCAAGGGTGTGGAGTGCCGTAAGGATAAAGGAGTTTTAGATGAAATTCCCGGCGCTTACAAACCGATTGATGAAGTGATGAATAACCAATCAGATTTGGTAGAAGTAGTGGCAACTTTGAAACAGATTGTCTGTGTTAAAGGATGAAGAATGAATTGAGAATTAAGAATTGAGAATTGAGAATTGAATGGGTATTTTCTACCTAGGGCTTGCTGAATAAGTGTGTAAGCCATACCAGAGAAGGCTTTCTCCTCATGCAGCAAACCAAAAAAGTCCAAGGAAATTGCATCTGTTGGCTCAAAAACCTGGCATCGACCCGGAAAATCCCTGGGTAACTTTGG
>JAAHHL010000981.1 GCA_010672185.1 Caldora sp. SIO3E6
TGGATACTTCACCAGTGATTTTGAAAATCATTGGTGAAGTATCCTTCTACTTCCTCGACAGCAATATCAACATCTAGGTTAGGAATTTGTTGAGTAATAGGGGTAAGAGAGGGTTGTTGTTGCGGTTCGGATATATCAACTGGATTGATAGGTTGCTCAATACTAATAATTTGAATATTGCCTTCGGTGTAAGTGAAGGGGAAAGATTGGAAGGGAGCAATCGTAAACTCACCGCTGGTAATGGCTCCAGCTGTTCCGTTTATGGTAGCATTGCCGACATCGAAGGGAATTAAGCCATTGCCGCCATGATGGATGATAATGCTACCGCCACCATTATTGCCGATAGTGGAGATACTGGCGGCTAAGCCATTGGCAGCAGTGAAAGTGTCGGTAACACGGAAAGAGCTAGCAGTGGTGATGTCTACATTACCGCCAAGGGTTCCACCTTGAGTATTAATCCAGCTTACTTGGATGTCTCCGGAGGGGTCTAGGGTTACATTGCCACCTCTGCCGGAATTACCACTGCTGTTAATTTGTTCAGCGGTTATTTGGGTACTGGCTTCAACTAGGATATTCCCTCCATTTATCTCTCCTAATGAGGTGAGGTTGCCTGTAGTAATCTTTCCAGTTTGACTAGTGAGGGTAATATTACCGCCATTAATCCCAGAAGAATCGATACTGTTGGTAGTAATATCACTGTTGGCAGCGAAGTTAATCCGACCCCCGTTGGTGGTTATTATTCCGTTACTGGTGTCAATGGTAGCGTTTTGGCTAGTAAGGCTTACTTCTCCAGCATTGGTGGTGATGTCCCCTGTGAAGATATTTCCTATTTGACTAGTGAGAGTAATATTACCGCTATTAATCCCAGAAGAATCGAGGCTGTTGGTAGTAATATCACTGTTAGCAGCGAAGTTAATCCGACCCCCGTTGGTAGTTATGGCTCCATTACTGGTATCAATGGTGGCGTTTTGGCTAGTGAGGCTTACTTCTCCAGCATTAGTGGTGATGTCCCTTGTGGAAATACTTCCAGTTTGACTAGTGATAGTAATATTACCGCTATTAATCCCAGAAGAATCGAGGCTGTTGGTAGTAATATCACTGTTGGCAGTGAAGTTAATTTGACCCCCGTTGGTGGTTATTATTCCGTTACTGGTATTAATGGTGGCGTTTTGGCTGGTGAGGCTTACTTCTCCAGTATTAGTGGTGATGTCCCTTGTGGAAATACTTCCTGAACTGAGCATGGTAACTTGACCATCAGCAGCGATCGCTCCATTAATATTGATACCACCACCATTAGCACCATTATTTTGCACCTCCACATTCCCAGCGATGAGATTTCCCAAGGTAATATCACCACTACTGTTGTTGGTTAAGCCTTCCCCAGTACCGAGAATCACTGTAGTATCTCCTGTACCAGAGTTGATGGTAACCCCTGGTGCTACGCTGATGATCGCATTACCTGGATTACGCTCAGCATTGACTACGCCATTAGTCAAGGATTCATTGGCAATCAGGTTCAAATTGCCGTTATCTGTAGTAATGTCGGCATTGATGAGAATACTCCTTCCCGCTTGAAAGGTGATAGCACCTCCCTCTCCTGTAGGATTATTGGTGATAATCGCTCGATCTACAGTAAGGTCACTGTTAGCTTGCATTACTACATCAGTTCCAGTGTTGGTGATGTTGGTAATGGTGCTGGTATCAATGACGGAAGTTTGGGAGGGATTATCGTTGAAACGAAAGCTGGTGGGGAATAAGTAGGCTACACCCGCGTTTTCTGCTCCTGTGTCGTCAAAAGGAGAACTAACCACCACATTTGTGCCAATCGCAGCAACCACATTTCCGAACAAATCTTCTACTGTAGGATTTGGGTTATTAATAGTTTGCAACAGTTTTCCTGTACTGGTATCAAACAAATAGGCAATGCCTGAATCTACTGCTCCAGTATCGTCCCCCCATGCTCCCACTAGTACGTTGTTACCTACCGCAGTAATATCACTACCAAACCTGCTAGGTCTACCATCACTTACTTCAGGGTTAGGATTATTAATAGTTTGCAGCAATTCTCCTGTATTAGTATCGAATAAATAGACAGCACCCACATCAATTGCTGTAGCTGTGTCATCCGCAACAGCTCCCAGTATCAATTTTGTCCCAATAGTGGTAAGCGAAGTGCCAAATCCATCCAGCACTCCAGGGTCAGGATTATTAAAAGTTTGCAGCAACTCTCCTGTGCTGCTATCAAATGAATAGACAGCACCAGAATCTGTTATCCCTCCTGAATCATCCAGAATAGCTGCCACAAATATTGTTGAACCCACGCCTGCAACCGAAGAGCCGAATTGGTCATTAATTCCAGGGTCAGGATTATTAAAGGTTTGCAGCAGTTCACCTGTGTTGCCATCAAATAAATAGGCAGCACCAGCATTTCTTACTCCCCCTGAGTCAACTAACCTGGCTCCCACCAACACGTTCTTCCCCACCGCAACCACTGGTAAGCCAAATACGTCATTTACTGCTGGATTTGGACTAGTAAAAGTTTGCAACAACTCCCCTGTGCTGCTATCAAATAAATAGACAGCACCAGCATCTGTTATCCCTCCTGGATCATCACGAAAAGCCCCTATAAGTACGTTATTTCCAAAAGCAGCAACTGATCTGCCAAATCCATTGCCTTCACCAGGGTTAGGACTAACAAAGGTTCGTAGCAACTCTCCTGTTTCGCCATCAAATAAATAAGCAGCACCAGCATTTCTTATTCCCCCCGGATCATCACCAGAAACCCCTATCAGTACATTTGTCCCAACAGCGGCAATTGTAGAAAAGTTAACACCGAAGAAATCATTAACTGTAGGGTCGGGGTTGAGAAAGGTTACTAAAGGAGCATTAGCATCTGAAATCGTGAGATTTTCTGGATCAAGCAGTAAAGTGCCAGGTTGACCATTCGATGCTCCTGCATCCACCGAACCTGTAAAAATCAGCAACTCTTTACCAGAAACCTCAACTAAACCTCCATCCCCTGCCTCACTTCCCCCACGGGCACTGATACTGCCATAAAATTGAGTAACTTGGTCACCCCAGACAATCACTTCACCACCATCACCACTATCGATCGCATCAGCAGTAATCACCGAATCTTCACTAACAAAGGTATAGGAGGCATTCGGTACATTACCTACACCCTGGTAATCCCCACCAATCCGCACATTACCGCCACCATCAATACCAGAAGCTTCAATCTTGGCATCAAATAGTCCGACTCTTTCACCCAAGACATTAACACTACCACCAACTTCACCAGCAACATCAACAGTACCAGAAGC
>JAAHHL010000982.1 GCA_010672185.1 Caldora sp. SIO3E6
AGGAGACTGCCGGTGATAAACCGGAGGAAGGTGGGGACGACGTCAAGTCATCATGGCCCTTACGGGATGGGCTACACACGTGCTACAATGGCAGATACAGAGGTCTCGATAACCCGCAAGGGGTTTAACAAGGGGCTTAAGCCCCTTGTTCCTATATATAGCTTGCATTATTAGTTTGTTTCATTCGTAAGGGGCAGTGCGCCATTCTCGATAACCCGCAAGGGGTTTAACAAGGGGCTTAAGCCCCTTGTTCCTATATATAGCTTGCATTATTAGTTTATTTCATTTGTAGGGGGCAGTGCGCTATTCTCGATAACCCGCAAGGGGTTTAACAAGGGGCTTAAGCCCACTTGTTCCTATATATAGCTTGCATTCGTCTAAATCAGCCCCAGGTGGGATTTGTATATGATTAACAATGCTGCAAGATCTTAGGTTTGTTAAACTCTTAAAAAAATGGTTGTATCTACGAAAAAACCTTTACTTAACTATATAAATGGAGAGTGGTGTGCCTCCCAGGGAACGGAATTGCTAGATGTAGTCAATCCTGCGACCACTGAAGTTCTGAGTCAGGTTCCCTTGTCGGAAACAGCTGATGTTGAGCTAGCTGTCACTGCTGCTGCCGCTGCTTTTACTACCTGGCGTCGTACTCCACCGACCAAAAGGGTACAATATTTGTTCAAACTCAAAATACTTTTAGAAGAGCACCTAGAAGATTTATCCGACACGATTACCCAAGAATGCGGCAAAACTCTGGTGGAATCAAAAGCAGAGTTGCGCAGGGCAATCGAGAATGTGGAAGTTGCTTGTGGTATTCCGATCCTGATGCAAGGTTATAACCTAGAAGATATTGCCCGGGGAATTGACGAAATTATGATTCGTCAGCCGGTAGGAATAACGGCAATTATCACTCCCTTCAATTTTCCTGGGATGATTCCCTTTTGGTTTTTGCCCTATGCGATCGCTTGCGGTAATACTACAATTGTTAAGCCTTCGGAGAAAGTGCCCCTGACGATGCAGAAAATCTTTGAGTTAATCGAACAGACGGGATTACCTCAAGGAGTAGTGAATTTGGTCAATGGGGCAAAGGAAGTGGTGGATGGATTGCTGGAACATCCCCAGATTCGGGCAATCAGCTTTGTTGGCTCTTCCCCTATTGCCCAATATATTTATCGCCAAGCCGCAGCCTTTGGTAAGCGGGTGCAGTGCCAAGGAGGAGCGAAAAACCCGGTTATTGTCCTGCCGGATGCCGAGCCTGCAATGACGACTCGCATTACTGCTGATAGTGCTTTTGGCTGTGCTGGACAACGTTGTTTAGCCGCTTCTGTTGCCGTAACTGTAGGAGAGGCTGGTGATTGGTATCCAGAAGCGATCGCCACTGCTGCTAGTACAAGGGTAGTAGGTTATGGTGGGGATGAAGGGGTGCAAATGGGACCTGTGATTACTAAACAGAGTCAAGCCCGCATTGAGGGGTTAATTCAACAAGGAATCGATGAAGGGGCAACGGCTTTAGTTGATGGCAGACAAGCCAAGATTAGCGGTTACGAACAGGGTAACTTTATTCGACCAACTATTTTGCAACATGTCAATCCCGAAAGTACCCTTGCCCAAACAGAAATTTTTGGTCCAGTTTTAGGTTTAATGCACTTGGAGACTATTGAAGAAGCAATAGAATTGGTAAATAGTGGCAAATGGGGCAATATGGCTTGTCTGTTTACCAACAGTGGTGCAGCAGCCCGAAAGTTTCGCTATGAAGCAGAAGCTGGTAATATTGGGATTAATATTGGAGTAGCAGCACCAATGGCTTTTTTCCCTTTTAGTGGTTGGAAAGATAGCTTCTTTGGGGATTTACATGGTCAAGGACAACAAGCAGTAGAATTTTTTACCCAAACTAAAGTTGTAGTTGAGCGTTGGCCTAAGGAATGGTCTCGGCAGTTTTGAATTGGGAATTGGGAATTGGGAATTGGGAATTGGGAATTGGGAATTGGGAATTGGGAATGGAGAAGGTCGAATGGAGAATTGGGTATAAAATAAGGAGTAACAATGATGACTATTAAAGCTCTATACGAGCAAGATTTTCAACAATGGATTGAGCAGACAATAGAGCAACTCCAAAATAGTGATTTTTCCTCCCTTGACATCGAACATTTAATTGAGGAGCTTACTGATTTGGGGAAATCAGAAAAGAGAGCATTGAAAAGTAACTTGATGGTTTTATTGGCACATTTACTCAAGTTAAACATCCAACATGATGCACCAGAAACTATGAAGAGCAGTTGGTATAACTCAGTGCTCGAACATCGTAAGCGGGTTTTAGTTGATTTAGAGGATACCCCATCCCTCAAACCTTATCTGACTACTGCTATTGAACAAGCTTACCCCAATGCCAGAGATTTAGCGATCGCTCAAAGCCAATTAGCCAAATTTGGAGTACGTGTTCCTAAGGAGAAAGAATATCCTATTGTTTGTCCATTTACCATAGAGCAGATTCTTGACGAAGAGTTTTATGGCTGAAGGGGTGATATAGCAAAAGGCAGAGGGCAGAAGGCAGAAGGAAAAAGAATTTTGCTTGTTTCTCATCTTCTTTTTCATTGCCTGACTTTGCCCGAATATACATTGATACTGTCTTTCTCCTAATAGGCTAAACTCATTCTAACAATTAATAATTATTAATTAATAATTATTAATTATTAATTATTCCCACTAGCTTAACTAAATAATGCGATCGCCTAACTATACCCAGCAACCTTGGACAATAACCTATAGTGAGACAATTGATGTCCGCAGTCCTAGTGAGTATGCAGAGGATCATCTACCCGGTGCGATTAATTTGCCAGTATTAGATGATACCGAAAGGGCAAAAGTGGGGACAATCTACAAGCAGGTTTCTCCTTTCGAGGCTCGTAAACTGGGAGCATCCCTAGTTGCCCAAAACCTAGCTCAACATCTGAGTACTCACTTTGCTGCCAAAACTAAAGATTATCATCCTTTGGTATATTGCTGGCGAGGGGGACAACGTTCTAATAGTATGGCGTCGGTATTGAATCAGATCGGTTGGCAAGTTACTGTTCTTCAAGGTGGCTACAGAACTTACCGTAGTTATGTGCGCCAACAACTCGAGCAGTTGCCAGCAGAGTTTACCTATAAGATCCTATCGGGACTAACTGGTAGTGGGAAAACCCATATCTTGCGACAGCTGGCAAAGCGAGGTGCTCAAGTGCTGGATTTGGAAAGTCTAGCAAATCATCGCGGTTCTTTACTTGGTCAAGAGTGGGAGATGGTGAGGGGAGGGGAAGATTCGGCAACTATTACACCTCAACCCTCA
>JAAHHL010000983.1 GCA_010672185.1 Caldora sp. SIO3E6
TGTCCACTCAAGTGGACTGAATATGTTTTTTGCCGATTGAGTCATCTTTAGATGACTTGAGCTATTAGCAAGGAACTTAAGTTCCTTGCAGGGCATGAGTTTTACGTTAAGTTGACACTAATACTTGCTCCCTACACCCTAATGACTAATCTTGTGGAAGATAGCAGTATTATCTCCTAAACCAGTACCAGTAAATTCTACGGTATCGCCTACAAGTTTGAATTCCCAATCAACTGTCAATGAGTCAACGACTGCGTTATTGGAGTCAAAACATTTGACAGTGGCAGTTACATCCAGAAGGTTGCTGGAGACAACAGTACCACTTCCCTCGTAGATTCCTCGACCGGTTTTTGGTGAACCCGCTGCCGGTTGACAAACTCGGATAAAGGTATCGCTCAAACGAAGTTCAAGCGTGCCATCCTGATCATTATCAGTGATAGAAGCAGTTATCATACCACCATCAAGAGGATCAACAGTCTTCCACAAACCTAAGAAACTTTTTGCAGAACTTCCTCCATGGGCACCTGCTAGTTGTTGTTTAGCTCCCATTGGAAGCTGAGAGTTGTCACTGCTGACTACCGGCTCTGCTGTAAATCCGATTAGAAGGCTGATTCCCAATCCAATACCAGTTAATTTCACTTTTCTCGTCATACCTTTGTCCCTAGTTGAGGAATTTTGATAAGAGTTAAATATACAGAAGAGAGACAAGGGAGACAAGGGAGGATAATAAAAATCACCCATTACCCTAATATTGTTAAGGTGCGTTACGTTACTGGACCGACACAGCTAAAATGGTGGAATAAACGTAGGTTGGGTTGAGGAACGAAACCCAACATCCGTCAGGCTTTGTTGGGTCTCGCTATCGCTCTACCCAACCTACATTTTTAGCTGTGTCACGGTACTACAACTATTTTTGAATTTTGAATTTTGAATTTTGAATTGCGCGTAGCGCTATAAATTTCTAGCTGCCTGCTTGATAGGTTCAAGTAAAGATAGGGGCAAATTTAACATATTTAATTGAGTACTACAGGGAATTCTACCATCAGGACTGGGGCCATGATAATCGCTACCACCTGTAATTAATAAACCATATTCCCTGCCCAATGCTTGTAGATGTCTTATTTGCTTGGGACTATGGTTAGGATGATAAACCTCGATTCCCATCAAGCCAGCGTCAACTAGTTCCCGAAGTACTTCCTCAACTTCACCACCTCGGAATAGGTAGGGATGTGCCCAAACCGGTACGCCACCACAATTGCGTAACAAATCAATGCCTTCATCGATAGAAAATTTTTCATAATGTACATAGGCCGGTTGGTCATCTCCTAGTAATACATCAAAGACTTCACGAGTAGATTGGAAATGACCTGCTTTGACTACAGCTTGAGCTAGATGAGGACGTGCTAATGCCATGCCTTCGGGCAATTCTGGTAGTTCAATCGGATAGCCTAAGGCTTCGAGGTTAGCAACCATTTGCATCGCCCTACGTTTACGTCCCTCTAAACGCTCAGATAAAGGAGCAGTGAGTTGGTTTGCATCTGGATAAAAACCGAGGATATGGAGAGATCGGCCATGATGAACAGTACTCAATTCTACACCAGGTACAATTTCCAAATTGTAAGCTTGGGCAGTTGCGATCGCTTCCGACCAACCAGCAAGAGTATCATGATCAGTAATTGCCAGAGCAGATACTCCAGCCCTAACCGCAGCCTCAACTAATTGGCTAGGAGTCAGAGTTCCATCAGAGCAGGTAGTGTGGCAATGTAGTTCTAGCATTCTTTTTTTTAGGTAGGGGATCGGAGAATAGTCCTTAGTCCCCTGTGCCGCTGTGCGGAATTAAAAATTTATATAGAGTAAGTATGTCACGATTAAGGAAGAATCGTATTATATCGAGTTCAGATCAAAATGGAAGTAATCAATATTGACCAAGCCAAAACACAACTTTCGCAACTTTTAGTCCGAGTGCAACAGGGAGAAAAGATCGTCATTGCCAATCGAGGAAAACCAGTGGCATTGATTGAGTCAGTATCAAGAATCCCAACTCTCAAAGCGCCTTCCAGGACGTTTACGTGGTCAATTTACTGTACCTGAGGATTTCAACCAACCTGACAAAGATTTGATTCGCTTATTTGAAGGAGAAGAAAATTGAGATTATTACTGGATACTCATTGTTGGTTGTGGTGGTTAGTTGAACCAGAAAAATTGAGCCAAACAGCCCAAGAAGAGATTATTGCCTTTGATAATGAACTTTTGTTATCTGTAGCTAGTATCTGGGAAAATCTCTAGATTGCTTACTTTATAATCATTCTCCATTCCCAATTCCCAATTCCCAATTCCCAATTCCCAATTCCCAATTCTCAATTCTCAATTCTACGCTTCGGTACTAACTCAATTTCAAATAGTTTAGGCCATAACTTCCCAGTAACGAAAAGTCTATCTTCCAACTCATCATAAGCGATGCCATTAAGCACATCTTCTGAGCCGTAGGAGGGAGATCTAGATTGGGTTTCCAGCAACCCAGTTAAGTCAATCCAACTCAAAACACGACCTGTTTGGGGAGAAATGCGGGCAATGAGGTCAGTTTGCCATACATTGGCAAAGATTTCACCATTGATGTACTCTAACTCATTAAGGTTGCTTACAGGTTTGTCTTGATATTTGACTTGGATACTGCCAATTTCCTCGAATGTGTCTGGATTAAGAAAGTAGAGAGTATCTGTGCCATCACTCATAATTAGACGCTTATTATCATGGGTAAGACCCCAACCTTGAGTACTGTAAGTAAACTCCCCTAGTTTTTCAAAGGTTTCGGGGTGATAAATAAAACCAGTCCCAGAAGTCCAAGTTAGTTGGATGATGCGGTTTTGCCACAGAGTTATTCCTTCCCCAAAGTAGCGCCTACTCAAGGGATGAAGTTGCAACACTTTGCCAGTTGCCAATTCTACCCGACGTAGAGAAGACCTACCCCGCAAACCGGTGCCTTCGTATAGTACACCATCATGGTAAATCAATCCTTGGGTAAAAGCTTCTGGGTCATGGGGATAAGTTTGGACGATGCGGTAGGAGTAAACTGGCATCTGTGACTGCTGCTCAGGAGAGGTTTGTGCTTTTTGTCCGTAGAACCAAAACATGCCTATGGCTAGGGAAATTGCGACAACTAAAACAATAATTATTGGTTGTTTGTTATTGGTTGTTGGTTGTTTGTCATTTGTCATTTGTCATTTGTTATTTGTTGTTTGTTATTTGTCGTTTGTTGTTTGAGAATTGGTATATTTAGTTCCTCCTTGTCTCCCCATCTCCCCATCTCCCCAA
>JAAHHL010000984.1 GCA_010672185.1 Caldora sp. SIO3E6
ATTTTACTGACTGTTTGTTCTTGCTTACCTGACTCCCACCAGGGAAATTCAAAATCACCTACATCCGGTGCTGCTGTCCAGGCTGGCTCATCTAATTTGCCATCAATGACGAGCGGGGTATTTGTGCGCAATATGCTATAAGATGGGTGGCTAAACGCAACTGTATTGCCAGATGAAACCAGGAGAAAGATTAGGGTAGTAATCGCAGTAATAATTATTGTTTGAAGCTGATTGGGTTTAAACATTTTGCGGATTTTCATGGAAATTTGATGGATGAAATTGTCTGAATTGAGCAGTCAGCACTCAGTCTACGCCATTGCATTGATAATAAGTTAAAAACGAATGTATTTTGTCAATACATCTAAATAGAGAGAGCAAGAGAGATAACAATGATAATTAGAGAAAATGGGAGAAGCAAGAGGATTTTATCATGATAATTACAGGAATTAAAGATGGAGCCATTCTCTTTTATATTTCCAATTCTAAATTCCCAATTCTAAATTCTAAATTCTAATCTTCCAAATACCGCCCTACCTTAGCCGCTGCTTGAGGCAAACATTGAGAATACAGACTGCAATTTTTACAGCGCTTGGAGTAAGAAGCTTGAGGCATAGCACCGGTTTGTAATAAATTAGAGACTGCTTCAATAGTTGCGATCGCTTCTTGTCGTAGTTGAGCTGAAATCTCTACCGGTTGTCGTTGGTGGGAGTAAGCATAGTAGAGGTAACCGGTAGTAACAGTTTGTCCTGTCATCTCTTCCAAACACAACGCTTGAGCACACACCTGCAACTCATCGTTATCCCACTCTCCCTTATACCCCCGCTTATATTCCACAGGATAAAATTGACCCGATTCCGACTCAATTAAATCTGCCTTGCCAATCAGTTGGTAGCGTTCTGATTTCAGCCAAATAGCCCGAATCTGCCAAGTTTCTTCCCGATTGCCTTCCCCGACAGTATGGACGCGGGCATGTAAACTAGTACCTTCAATCGTATATTGATTATCTGTAAATTCCCCTGCACAAAATATCCGCCAACAGCGGTGAGGACAGTAGTTGTATTGGTTAAGGGATGCGATTGGTATGTAGTCTGTTTCGTTCATAGTTAGGTGTGAAAAACGATTACTAATGTAGGGGCATTTCCATAGCGTTCGGGCGATAATTTACAGCAGTTTTTTCTGCTATGGGGTACATTGTTGATCCCCCTAAATCCCCCTTAACAAGGGGGACTTTGAGAGAGAGGGGGACTTTAAGAGGGAGCATCCCAATTTTGCACCAATACAATTTGTAGTGGGAGCGTCTCGCTCCCTAGTACTCTCTAGCGAGGAAGATGTTTGCACTATTCCCAATTTCCAATTCTAAATTCTAAATTCTAAATTCTAAATTCTCATAACCATCCCCATACCCATCGTAGTTTTTCTGCCGACACCAGCATAAAGAGCAAAATCAGCCAAGGCATTAATTTGCTGAATAGTAGGAGGTTCAACATTACCCAAAATCCGAAAATTCATGGCTCCGACACAGCCAATAAACTTACTCCGAGAGTCAGTAGCAACTTCGGTGTGGATATCGAAGAAGCTAGGAAAAATATGCTCGACTAAGGTATGAGGAAATTCAATGCCACTGTATTGATTCCAGCGTTTGATTAAGCTATTGAATACTAACTCTCGCGAGGGTAAGGCACAGTCGTATTTACTCTGTCGAAAAGCAGTAGGAGTACAGAAAGCAAAATCAAGATTGCAATTACTCTCAGAAGCCTGCTCATATAATTGCTCATAAGTCGCCACATTCGCCCACCCCTGCGCCCTCCTACCCACACCCCCTTGAGGAGTACCCAAAATGCTGGTAATCTTTAAATCAGCAGGTCCTAAATGCCAAGGTTGTTCAGGATTAAGATTGAGCCAGAGGTAGGTAAGTTTGCCGAATAGAGTGTCATCTAATAAAGAGATGCGCCACCAACAAGGAGTACCTGCGGGAATGGGTTTGTTATGTTGCCATTGCAGGATATGATGCTGCTTTTTGCGATCGCGAGTTGGTGTATCACGAACAATTTGTAAAGGACTAAGGGTAAAGGCTTTATCGGCTTTGGCTTCATGGAGATAGTCACCTAATTTCCTATCTACAGAACTAACAAGGTTGAGGAAGAGAGCATGTAAATGTCTGCCACTCAGGAATTTAGGGGGAATAGGAGAGAGGGGGAGGAGATTGAGGATGAGGCTGTGAGGCATGTTTGGGAATGAAGAATGAGTAAGAGAATTAACCACAGAGTCACAGAGAGCACAGAGAGAATTTTTTACCTACTTTGGAATTGATAATGCATTTGTACTGGTAAACGGAGATTTTGAGGTTTCTTCCAGTAGTAATATTCCCCCTGGATGTGTACATTGCGGATTAGGCTAACTGGTGGCATATTTACTACGTCGTAACTGATAACACGATTGGTAAACATCACATCAAGGGGGTTAAGGGGATAAGGACAAGTGAAATTACCGTGCGATCGCTTAAAATTTTCTAGTGGCTCTACTGTTACCTCAGCTTTACTCATCCATTTTCCCAACCGAATCCACTTGGGTAAGGTTAACGGCTGTTGAGAGATGGCGAAAAACTCGAATTGGCTCTCCGGTGCAATTTCCTTGGCTCTACCGAAACTAGGAATATTCTTCTGAGTCTTTTGCATTTCGGCGTGATAGTTATTGTTGGCATATTTCCAGGTATTGAGAACTGCCGTATGGTTGACTGCTCGTGCGGGAGTTATGTAAATCCCTTGCTGATTGAGGGGAGTTAAATGTTCCTCATACTTGGGTACTTGTTGGGGACAAAAGTAGCGATAGGAATGTTCAGCGGGAACAGTAGTCGAGTAAACTTCACTATCCACTAATCCCAAAGCATAGCAAAGAGCATAATTATGGATAACAGGTTCAGTCTCGTAGAGTCTACCAATTTCACGAGTAGCAAAGTAAAGACTATCGTGTAACTCCAGTTGGCAATGGTAAATGTTTGTCATTGGTTATTTGTCATTGGTCATTTGTTGTTTGGGTATTGCTCCCTTGTCTCCCCATCTCCCCATCTCCCCATCTCCCTTGTCTCCCTTGTCTCCCCATCTCCCCATCTCCCTTGTCTCCCTTGTCTCCCCATCTCCCCATCTCCCCATCTCCCCATCTCCCCATCTCCCCATCTCCCCATCTCCCTTGTCTCCCTTGTTCACTTCGACTTAGCACCAGTCTTCTTCTTACTCATATGCTTATCGGCGTAAGCTTTAGCTTCGGTATCGGCTTGCTGTATTATGGCGGTAATTCCTGCTTCGCCTCCTGT
>JAAHHL010000985.1 GCA_010672185.1 Caldora sp. SIO3E6
AATATCTGTAGGTAAGAGATCCGGAGTACATTGAATGCGCTGAAATCGTCCATCAATGGAACGAGCCAAGGATTTTGCTAACAGAGTTTTGCCGACACCTGGGACATCTTCTAGTAGAGCATGACCCCCAGACAGCAAAGCCACCAGCACCAAGCGAATAGCATCAGCTTTGCCGACAATCGTCTGACCTAGATTTTCCGTCAGTTGCTCAATAAGTTGTCTCATAATGCGGAATTGTTGTTTGTTTTTTGTTGTTTGTCCTTTGTCCTTGGTTGTCTGGGAATTGGGAATTGGGAATTGAGAATTAGGGATGTTTTCTTATCTCTCTATCTCCACCATCTCCGCGTCTCCGCGTCTCCGCGTTTCCGCGTCTCCCCATCTCCTCATCTCCTCATCTCCCGTTCTCGAAAAAGGCTCTTGCTACTGCGCAGTCTTCCTGAATTTGCGCTTTGAGGTTATCTAGGGACGCAAATTTTTGCTCTGGTCGTAAAAACTGCTCTAAACTCACTGTTAATGTCTGCCCATATAAATCACCAAACCAATCTAGCAAGTGAACTTCGACACTCAAAGTTGTACCACTGACAGTGGGGCGCATACCAATGTTCATGACACCAGGTTGAGAGGATATTGGTGAATTTAGGAAAGGTACATCAACTCTGACACCGTAGACTCCTTGCCTTGGTAAAAACTTATCTGGCGGTAGTTCCAAGTTAGCAGTAGGAAACCCAATGGTTCTGCCAAGCTGTTGACCTTTCGCTACTACACCAGTGAGACTGTAGGGACGCCCCAATCGCTGGTTGGCTTGAGTCACATTCCCTTGTTCCAAAGCTTGGCGAATTATAGAGCTACTAATACGTTCTCCTTGACAAGTTTGCAAAGATACAATATTAACATCAATACCATAGGAAGAAGCGATCGCTCTTAAGTCAGCAGATGTTCCTGCTCTTTTATGCCCAAAGCGAAAATCTTCTCCCACACTCACCCACTTCACACCTAAGTGCTTAACTAAAATCTTTTCCACGAATTGTTGGGGAGTAAGGGAGGCTAGTTCCCGATCAAAGGGTAATAAGACCAGCTGTTCAACCCCTAAGAGACTTAACTGTTGTACCTTTTCTGAGCGCGGGGTCAGCAGTTTCCAAGAAATACCGGAAAAGAATTCACGGGGATGGGGATTAAAGGTGGCTACAGTAGGATACACATGACCTCTTTCCTGAGCCAAAGGATTCTCAAAATTTTCCTTGAGGAGTGGCGAACTGGATCTTTCCAGAGGTACTTGACAATCTTCTACAGATAGTTCTCTTGAAACTTCGCCAGGGGGAACCTTTGCCTGCAAAATTGGCTGGATGACTTGCCGATGCCCAAGATGGACGCCGTCGAAGTTTCCTAGGGCAACAGCGGTTGGTGTTAAAGCAGTGGCAAGAGAAGATGTAACCCACACACTTTATATCTTTACATATTTAGGTCGTTTGTGGCTAGTGTTTTGAAGGCAGGAGGCTCTGAGGCTCCGAGGCAGCAAGGGAAGCTGACTTGTTTTTTATCTTATTTTTGAGGTGGAATTTTATCCAATTCCCCATTCCTAATTCCCTGCGTCGTCAGACGCTAATTATTAATTGTTGTTCTAAACTTTTACTATCTCTTCTTGGGAGGCTACACAGTTTTTTTTTAACTCATGAGGTTCCAATAAATCGATTGACAAGCCTTCACGAGCCATAATCGTCCCAGGAAACACCTTAGTAGCTTGTTCCCA
The DNA here is from genome assembly GCA_010672185.1 of Caldora sp. SIO3E6. Taxonomy (GTDB): domain Bacteria; phylum Cyanobacteriota; class Cyanobacteriia; order Cyanobacteriales; family Coleofasciculaceae; genus Caldora. The sequence continues at coordinate 1,748 of JAAHHL010000985.1, forward strand.
AACATGATCTAGGAAATCATCATTGTGTAGAGGGTCATGATGGAAAATCACCAGCTTTTTCACATTAGCAGCTTGGGCAACCTTAACCGCTTCCTGCCAAGTTGAATGACCCCAACCTACCTTGCTGGAAACTGGGGAATAATATTCATCATTGGTATAGGTGGCATCGTAAATCATTACATCAGCATTACGGGCTAGTTCTAGAACATTTTCATCTAATGTGTTCTCAAAATGTTCTGTGTCAGTGATGTAAGCAGCACAACAACCATTCCAGGTAATTCGATAACCTACCGATTCACCAGGATGGAACAACGGCAGATTTTCTATCCTAATATCTCCAATCTCCACTTTATCCCTAATTTCCAGGTCATGAAAGTGCAAATCAGCCTGCATAGCCCGTATAGGAACCGGAAAATTAGGGTGAAGCATCTGATCTGTCAGACGCTGCTCAATTGTCGCACCGTTGGGAGCGATCGCGCCGTAAATATTGAAGCAATTTCCCTGAACAAAAGCAGGAACGAAGAAAGGGAACCCCTGAATGTGATCCCAGTGGGAGTGGGTGAAAAACATATCAGCTTCTATCGGCATCTGGGATAGCAGCGACTGTCCCAAAACTCGCAAACCAGTGCCGCCATCAAAAATCAGACGCTTCCCACCAACTCGCATTTCTACACAGGGAGTGTTGCCCCCATACCGGACAGTCTCCGGACCTGGACAGGCGATACTGCCTCTAACGCCCCAAAACTGAATCGTAAATAGGTTTTGCATACTAGGCATTGTTCTCTTGGTTTGATTCTGACATTCCATCAGTAAGATTTTACGAGGTTCATTCGGTGAGAGCAGGAGCGTTAAGTTCTTTTGTTAAAAGGGTTCTCAAGCCCAATCCAAGTTGCCTTGAGTCTTAATAGTGTGGACAAGCGTTTTTTGGCTTAAGGTTGCCATCTACCTTATAGTCGAGAGTTGAACTTACCGGGAAGAGATCACCTATCACTATTGATTACAACTAAGATTTTACAACGGTCGTGTTTATCACCAGCTGCTTGCAGCATATTCAGAATACCGTTAGCTGAGCTAGCATAGGCTTGGGAGCTGCACCTGTGAGCTTAGTCCTCCTTAATTTTAGATTGACATAGCAAAATGGCAAATATTACCATTGCTTTGCCTATCTGTTAAAGGTTAGCAGTTTAGACTCCCTAATGTCTCGACTTTCAAAGCGAATTCATGTGATCTTTACCACAATTGCTTGGTGAGTTTAATCACTTTAGGGACTCAGAAGCTGTGGAATATACCTACATTATGCAACAGAAGAGGGAAATGGGGCATGGGAAATTCCCCATTGGGACAAGTTAAGGTAAAGATGTCGTTGTCAAGGGAGCGGAGGTGCGGAGGTGCGGAGGTGCGGAGGTGCGGAGGAGCGGAGGAGCTGAGGAGCGGAGGAGCTGAGGAGCGGAGGAGCGGAGGAGCTGAGGAGCGGAGGAGCTGAGGAGCTGAGGAGCTGAGGAGCTGAGGAAGAAGAATACAATTTTCCTTAACACTTGGAGTATTTCCATATATAGGTT
>JAAHHL010000986.1 GCA_010672185.1 Caldora sp. SIO3E6
CCTTTCCCTACACGCAGCTCTTCCGATCCGGGCTCGTTACCCACTGTTATATATTGTGACAGTGGAAGAAGTACCTTTAGAAGAAGTATTGTGCCAGGTAGCGGAATATTCTCAGCCTCCCCGTAAGCTGTTATTGTGGGATGTGGTGCGGGGTTGGAATGATAATGGTTCAGATAAAGGTTCTGTGATGCCAGCTCTGAGTCGGATTAGTAAAGCACCAGCTGAGGAAAGCGGCATGTTTGTGCTGCGGGATTTACACCCGATTCTCATGAGTCCCTATACTGATAAACATGCTCCAGTCGTCAGGGAATTGCGGAATCTGACGCGGGATTTGAAGCGCTCTCGCAAAACCCTAATCCTCACTTCTCACATTCTAGAACTACCGGCAGAATTACAGGAAGAAGTAACAGTAATTGACTTTCCTCTACCAGATGTACGGGAGATTAATTACTTGACAGGGCAGTTGGTAGTACCAGAAAAACTCAAAGTTACTGGATTGGGCAGGGAACAGTTGGTTAAAGCTTGTCAGGGATTGAGTCGGGGGCGAATTCAGCGAGTTTTGGCTAAAGCCTTAGCAGCAAAACAACAGGTAGATGAGACAGATATTGACGGGGTGCTTGAGGAGAAAAAGCAAGCGATTCGTCAGACAGGAATTTTGGAATTTTTCACTGCTAAGGAATCTCTGAAAAATGTTGGGGGGTTAGAGAACCTTAAGCTTTGGGTACGGATGCGCAAAGATGCTTTTACAGAAGAGGCAAGACGTTATGGCATCCCTAATCCCAAAGGGATTTTACTGGTAGGTATCCAAGGTACGGGTAAATCTTTATCCGCCAAAACCATTGCCCATGAATGGCGCTTACCTCTGTTGCGCCTAGATACAGGGCGATTGTTTGGTGGCATTGTGGGGGAGAGTGAAAGCAAAGTCAGACAGATGATTCAGCTGGCGGAAGCTATGGCTCCCTGTGTGTTGTGGATTGATGAAATTGATAAAGCCTTTGGCAATATTACTGGAGGAGTTGATGGAGATTCCGGCACTTCCCGACGAGTGTTTGGCAGCTTGATTACTTGGATGCAAGAGAAAACTAGCCCGGTATTTATTGTCGCCACAGCTAATAATGTGCGGATTTTGCCAGCGGAATTACTGCGGAAGGGGAGGTTTGATGAAATCTTCTTTTTGAACTTGCCTACGGAATTAGAGCGACAGGAAATATTTAAGGTACATTTGCAACCCTTACGCCCTAGTCGCCTGCGAGAATTTGATTTAGCTTTGTTAGCAAGACAAGCCAAGGATTTCAGTGGAGCCGAGATTGAGCAGGTAATTATCGATGCCATGCACCAGGCATTTGGCACAGTGGTTAATGGGCAACGACGAGATTTCACCACAGAAGATATAGTGCGGGCTATTGAAGAAACAGTACCATTAGCTGCGATCGCTCGTGAGCAAATTAAAGAATTGAAACGCTGGGCAGCTGAGGCAGGAGCCAGAACTGCTTCTCACAACAATCAGTTAGTAGATGAGCTAAAGCAGTATACTATCCAACGGGGAATCGGACCTTTGGAAGTGGATTAATGAACGTCTTACAACACAGAGAATAGGGAATCTGACATAACTCTTATTTCTTAAACTGAGGGCAATGCATCCGATTTCATTCGATGTATGGAGAAAAACGTTACACTGGTTAATGCTTCTCACATGAGGATTTTTATGAAGCTGCTCACTCAGGCAGAAAAAGAAGCTATTCAATATACAGCCTATAGAACAGTTGCTGCCTTAGCCAAGAACACAAGCATCCCTTACTGTCGGGAAATTATTCAAAGGATCATTGAGGAAAATCAAGCTGAATTGGTGGAAGTAAATAGCTCTTTAAGTCTGTCCTACTTAGTCGAGTTGAGGTACAAGACTAGCGAAAAAATTATCAAAGAAGGAGGGTATCAACAGGTCATTGAACTCGGAGCGGGTCTGACTCCACACGCTCTTAATCTCAAGCAAACAGTGAGCAATTATATTGAGGTGGATTTAGAAGAAAACTCTTGTCTAAAACGAAGAATAGTTCAAGAATTAGAGCCAAGTTTAGCAGCTCATTACGTGGCGGGAGATGTATTTGATAGTCACGCTTGGTCTACCTTGAACAGCTTACTCAAGCCAGGTCTTCCAGTGGCGATTTTTGCCGAAGGACTTCTCATTTACTCATCTCAAGAACAACGACGGTTTTTAGGAGAGCAAATTGGGGCTATTATTGCCGAACATGACGGTCTGTTTTTTATGGAAGATTCTTTGAGATTTCATCCAGAACTTCAATGGATACCGAAAATAAAACAGTTTACAATAGCTCTAACCAACAAGAGTAAAAATACCAACTACTCAGAGCCAATCACCCAAGAAGATTTGACTCAAGAATGGCAGGATATGGGGTTTATCGTTAAGAGAATAGAACCGGAAAAAAAGCTGGAGACAGCCTATAGTGCAGAGGATGAACAAATATTAGATACCTTAAAACACTGGCTTCTCTTTGCCAGATAGAATGGGGGTGGGAATCTGAGGTCGGTTCAGAGGGGTAGGTTAAGTTCTGGAGTTTAGACTAAGACTTTCATAGCCCAGTCTTCTTTTTAGGCTGAGAGTTGAGTAAATTGAGAGATTAATTTAGTCTAAGTTTTCTTATTTTTATTTTTTTTATAGGTACTTTTAACTTTTTTTACCAGGAGATAACGAGTTCGCTTGTTTCTTTTTTTTCCCGGTTTCCATCCTGTGGATTTTCCACGGGTTTTGGGAGAACCTGCTGGTGTTCCAAACGAACCATATACGCTCTAGAACACCGATTCAGTAATCGAAAACTGGTACTCATATACTGTTGAGAGATGGGAGCCAATGGAGCCAGAAGGGGATAATTATTCGCGAGTATCAATCGCGAATAATTATCCTGTTGAGCTGAGCAATTCAAACGAGTTGTGACCTTTGGAGGTAGGATAAGCGAAGTCCTGGCAATCTACGAAAGAGAACACTTTCTCAGCCCCTATGCGTCCCCAGACTTGGAATCCGTCCGTTGAGTTGTCCGTGAGTGAACAAAAAATTGTTAAACTCATCAAGCGGGCAAAACTCTTTGTCTTCCTCAGAGAAATCCGCCACCTATTGTTGGATGAAGCCTTTCAATACGAACTCGCATCAATGTATGCTGAAGCGGTCAAAGGACATCCACCAGTTCCCCCAGCCCAATTGGCTTTGACCATCATTTTACAGGCTTACACAGGAGCAAGCGATGCCGAGGCGATTGAAGCCCTGACTATGGACAGGCGATGGCAATTGGTA
>JAAHHL010000987.1 GCA_010672185.1 Caldora sp. SIO3E6
TCTTTTCAGATGATTGAGACAATTGAGCAAGGAGGGTTGCTCTAGTGCGTTGGAGGCAGGAGGCAGATGGCAGAAGGCAGGAGGCAGGAGGCAGGAGGCAGGAGGCAGAAGGCAGGAGGCAGAAGGCAGAAGGCAGGAGGCAGAAGGCAGGAGGCAGAAGGCAGGAGGCAGAAGGCAGGAGGCAGAAGGCAGGAGGTTATATCAGCTCCCTCAGCTCCTACAACGATGGGAAGTTTTTTTATTTGGAAGTCCCTAATCGAACCTCTAGGTAGAAAAGTTACCCAGAGCCATCACTGCATTTTGTCCCCCAAACCCAAAACTAAAATTAAGCACCCGCTGCACCTTGCATTGACGTGGCGTAATCACTAAATCCAAATCAAAATCTGATTCCTGCAACCCTACGCAAGGAGGCAAGAGTTGATGTTTTAATGCCATTAGGCAGAAAGCTGCTCCCAAAGCTCCAGATGTGCCCAAGGTATGACCTGTGGCTCCTTTAGTAGAACTGATGGGAACACCTTGAGGAAATAACTTTTGTATCAACTCCGTTTCATTTTGGTCATTTAGCTGAGTGCCAGTACCATGAGCATGGATATAGTCGATGGCAGCAGGATTTATCTGAGAGCGTTCTAAACATTGTTTTACTGCCGCGATCGCACTTTGCCGATCTTTACTCGGTGATGTAGCATGAGTAGCATCCGATGTCAAGCCAAATCCTAATAATTGCCCATAAACTGGAACCCCTCGACTGAGAGCTAAATCAGCTGACTCCAAAATCAAGACGGCGGCACCTTCTCCTAAAACTAAGCCTTCCCGATGCCGAGCAAAAGGGTAAGCACCAGTTGTTGCCAGAACACCCATCTTGTCAAATCCTGCAATAGTTAGGGGAGTGACAGGTGCTTCCACCGCACCAGCAATCACTCGCTGACAACAACCAGTTTGGATAAGTTCAAAACCTTGAGCGATCGCCCAAATTCCGGTGGCACAAGCCGCCATTGGTGCTAATACCGGACCAACTGCTCCCACTTGACGAGCAGTTGCGATCGCAGCTTGATGGGGAAGTAGATCCAACCAATGTTCTAGGTTTGTTGTTGGTTGTTTGTTATTTGTTGTTGGTTTTTGGTTGTTGGTTATTTGTTGTTGGTTATTTGTTGTTGGTTTTTGGTTATTTGGGAATAGATAAGTATCAATATCTCCCTTATCTCCCTTATCTCCCCATCCTCCTTGTCCCCCTTGTTCCCCTTGTCCCCCTTGTCTCCCTTGTCCCCCTTGTCCCCCTTGTCCCCTCATCCCCCGTCCCCTCATCTCCCTTGCCAATTCCTCCCAGGAAGCTTGGCAGCCACGACTGGAGCCAATCACTACACCACAATCTGGTAGTGGTATTTCTAAGGCAGCATCCTGAAGTGCCTCTGCTACTGCTAGTTCGATAAGTTCATCTAAAGAAGAAGTTGATGTCTGACTAATTAATGCTAAGGGTTGGGAGGGTAAATCGGGGAAAGGTTGATGTCTTTTGATGCCAGATTCTCCTGCAAGCAGACGCTGCCAACTCGACTTGAGTCCACCCAAAGCTGAAACCAAACCGATACCAGTAACAACTACTTGGTTTGAGAACAAGGGAGATAGTACTCTGTCAAATTTGAATTGACGGGTTGAGGTAGACGCGGCGACACGGAGACACGGAGACGCGGAGAGAGAGTTGATCCATCATTTGTTGATTGACAGAGTAATAGGATATTTGGACTAAGTAGAAAAACCTATTTTTTCAAGTTTTCACTGCCTTGAGTAACCTTAGCTAACTCAATCTTATCGCCTTGTTGAATTGTGTTTACAACCTCCATACCTGCTTTGACGTAGCCAAAGACGGCATAACTACCATCCAAAGAAGGTAATTTTGACAGAGCAATGTAAAACTGAGAAGAGGCAGAGTCTGGGGGTTGGGAGCGAGCCATAGCAACTGCACCGAGAGTGTGCTGTAACACAATAGGAGTAGATACTGTATCTACAGTTTGGCTATAGGTAGGAGTGTCGGCACCTTTGGGTTTTATTTCCAGAGGTATATAGCGAACTTGAGAAGTTTCTGGATCGACAAAACTGCCTGTTCCCAAACGCTCTACTGGAAAATTGGGGTCTTTTCCTTGAGGGTCACCACCCTGAACTACAAAATCTGGCACTACGCGATGAAACACTAGTCCGTCATAGAAACCCCGCTCTACTAAATCAATAAAATTTCCTGCTGTAATGGGAGCATTGGTTCCATCTACTTCAATGGTGATCTTGGAGTTTTTGACTGTCAGCACCACTGTAGCTTTTCCTTCTAGCCTGGGGAGTTCACTTGTTTGGGAGCTGGGATTTGCAGTGACAGTACTAGGCGCTGTTTCTGCGGTTGAGGAGTTGGTAGAGTTGAGGTCATCGGACTGTGGTGTACCACATCCCCCCAAAACCAGAGCAGCAAAAACCAAGATTAAAGATAACCAGCGCTGGATTTTGATGTGCATGTTTAATTCACCGTTAGTTGTTGCCTTAGCCACTAAATCATTTTGAACTGCTTTGTGTAAACTGTGTGAATTACGTAGAGGCCAAGCCCTTAACGATGACTAATGACCATTGGTGACAAGTTAAGGTCAAAATGTCGTTGTCAAGGGAGACGCGGGGACGCGGGGACGCGGAGACGCGGAGATGAAGAAGAGGAACCACAATTTTTTGACTCCTTGATTGTTTCTATATATGGGGTTTTGTTAGTGCCCAAATGCTATATATAGTACTTGACAAAATGCACAGCCCTTTAACTTGTCACCATTGACTAATGACTAATGACCAATAACGATCTGCATTAATTACAGTCCGGGTGAACGAAATTTTGGGTGGGATTTCTTGAGCGTTGTATCCAAAAATTATCAGTTCTCTCTTCTTCCCCAGCTCCTCCGCTCCTCTGCTCCCCACCCTTTTTTTCGCTCACCCTTACAGTCCTTCCAGAGGAACTACCAAGAAGCGAGCAAGTTCTGCCCCTTGATTTTCCAGTTTCGACAGTGAGATTGGCTGTCCAACTCGAGTTAGAGGAATTTCCCGGCGGTCTTTAACGCGAAGGTAGAGAGATCTGCGGGGATTGAGACCTTCTTTTATCTCTACTCGAATCGACTGGACATCTTCTATCGGGCAACTGAATTCTACCTGACGATTCTTTCCTGGAAAACCCCACCGAAAAATTTTCACCATACCCAGTTCTTTGTTGAACTCATTGTAACCACCCCCCACATCCCAAAAGATAAGTAGCCACAGGTAAACCCCCAGCAGCACACCCGCAGA
>JAAHHL010000988.1 GCA_010672185.1 Caldora sp. SIO3E6
CCTTTTTAAGGGGGACTTTGAGATAAAGAGTGTATCTCATAAATATGAGAAGCGCTATGGAGCTCATTTTCCTTGCACAAATGATGAACACTTGTGCTCTTCACAACTATTATCTCCCTTGTCCTCCTTGTCCTCCTTGTCTCCCTTGTCTGACTTATTCAGCAGACCCTATATAGCGATCGCACAAGAAATTTAGTTGAGTTTCACGAAAGCTTTACCCAAACTACATTTGCTCCCCTTTCCCTTTTCCCTCCTGCGGGTGAACGAAATTTTGGGTGGGATTTCTTGAGCGTTGTATCCAAAAATTATCAGTTCTCTCTTCTTCCCCAGCTCCTCCGCTCCTCCGCTCCTCTGCTCCTCCGCTCCTGCCTCCTGCCTCCTGCCTTCTGCCTTTATGATAGAAGTATAGATTTCCTTGAAGGATGGCAGCATGGTAGAACCTTGGACAGCTTTGGGAGTTGCTCTTCTGAAGGATTTGGTGTTTAAGGATGTTCTGCTGGAATTAGGTAAGGGAGCCTTGGAAGATTATGTCAAAGACTTCTTCAAGGATTGCATCAAAGGAGGTATTGAGTCAGCTCAGCCGAGGGTTTTGAAAAAGGCATTGGGTGAAGCTCTACAGCAGTTTTTGAAGATTGTAGAAGATGAGCTAGAATTTGAGTGCAATCTTTCTGGTGCCCAGATTAGGGATGGTTACGAAATACCCATTGAGAAGTTTATCCAACATCAGGAAGTTAAGCCACTGTTAGGTCAAGCTTTTGCTAAAGATTGCCGCGCGATAGAGGGTAAGCAATTAGGAAGAATCTGGCAACAGCATTATTCAACAGCTATGCCGACGGAATTTGACTGGAATGGAGTGGCTAAGGAGTATGTTAAGGAAGTCAAACGGATTATTAAACAGTCACCGGAATTAAGAGCGGCTCTAGAGTTAGAGCTTCAGGAGTCGATTGAGAAGAATACTAAGGAAATTGCCGGAATTAGTCCAGATTTTAACCTCAAGGCTTATCAAGAAGGACTGCAAGAGCGCTATGCTAATCTAAATTTAGATAGTTTGGATACCAGTGTTTACGACTATCGGGAAAAGCTCAAGGTCTGGCAAGTATTTGTAGCACAAAATGTGCGAGAATGCCAGGAATTTTTACCCCAAGTTTACGAAATTCCTAAGGAACATCAACGAAGATTGCGGGAGAGTAATGAGCTAGAGGCAGAAGTTGACCTAGAAGCTTGGGAGCGATCTAAACAAGTTTATTATGACAAGCCAGTTCGTCCAATTTTAGAAGTTATTAATGAAATCTGGCAATATGACTCCTATCGATATCTGGTAATTTTAGGAGATCCGGGTTCAGGGAAGTCTATGTTATTGCAATATCTGGCATTAAACTGGGCAAGGAGTCCCCTGAATAATGTGATTGAACTACCGATTCCCTTGCTGATTGAACTGCGGACTTATAATAGAGACCGGAATTCTGGAGAGTGCCAGGATTTGTTAGGATTCTTCCACAAGGGGAATGTTATCTGTAGGCTTAATCAGCATCAACTCCAGGAACGGCTGAAAGCTGGTAAGGTTTTGGTAATGTTTGATGGCTTGGATGAGGTATTCGAGCCGACGCAACGAGAAAAAGTAATTAACGATATTCATCGCTTTACTAACAAGTATCCCCAAGTGCGAGTAATCGTCACCTCTCGCATTATTGGCTACAAACCCCAACGGCTAAGAGATGCTGAATTTCGTCACTTCCTGCTGCAAGATTTGGAGTCAGAGCAAGTTCAGGATTTTATCTATCGCTGGCATGAATTAACGTTTACCGATAAGGCGGATAAAGAGAGAAAGCGGGAGCGATTACAACGAGCAATTGATAATTCCAAAGCGATTAGGGAACTAGCAGGGAATCCTCTGCTGCTGACAATGATGGCAATACTAAATCGTAATCAAGAATTACCTAGAGATCGACCGGAACTCTACAACCAAGCTTCACGAGTTTTGTTGCATCAATGGGATGTGGAGCGGAAATTGTTGGAAGATCCAAGAGTAGATGCGGTAACTATTGATTATAAGGATAAGCAGGGGATGCTGCGTCAGATTGCTTACTTTATGCAAGCCGCAGACAAGGGTTTGGCTGGTAATCTGATTCGGGGAGATGATTTAGAAAGGATTCTGATTGGTTATTTGAAAAGCATAGAAGTCAGTAATCCGAGAACTGTTGCTCGGTTACTGATTGAACAGCTGCGGAGTCGCAATTTTATCTTGTGTTTCCTGGGAGGCGATTCCTATTTGGAAAGAAGATCCTGATACCTTACCTATACTCAAAACCCTTGCTCAGGAAGATCGTAATGGGGAAGTGCGACGGGAAGCCGTGTACGCAATCTCCACAGTATGGAAAGAAGATCCCGAAATTTTATCTATTCTTAAAACCCTTGCTAGTTCTGATACATTTTGGACAGTGCGACGGACAGCAATAGATGTAATTAGCAAATGGAAGCCAAATCCTGACATATTGAATTTTTTATGTGATTGCGCCGTTAACGATCCATACAAGGGTGAATACTATTGGCTTAACCCTCGACTGGTAGCGCTTGAGATCATTATCGAGCAATATCCTAAACATCCCCAAACTCTAACCCTGTTAAGCGACAGAGTCGAAAATGACTCAGATGAGCAACTTCGCGAATGGGCTAAGAAGAAATTAGCAGAATTAGGGGAGTAAAGTCAAAAACTATTGTCCCAAATTAATACCATTTACCAAAAATAGCTAGAGATTTAGCTGAAATGAATCATTGGTATGTCTTCCTTATTCACTTAACTTTTCCAAATCGGCTAGATCTTGCAGCCTTCCAGATGCTTTTTTATTGATCTTGAGATTGTCTAAATCAATAAAATAAACGCTTATATCGTCAATTTTGACCTCGATTTTGGATTGATAACAGGTTGCAAAATTCACACCATCAGGGGTTGTTACTAAGTCAATCCGATTAGGTGGGTAGCCAAGCTGAATTACTTGATCAGGAGCGAGAAAATCTTCTTGAGTTAGCCCAACAGAGCCAAAACCAAATGCCGTGAGAGCATCCATTAGTCGTTTGGCATTATTCGATTCCATTTCCACCCAAATATCTAAATCTTTGGTGTAACGTGGATGTCCATGTAGGGCGACGGCGTACCCACCAATCACCAAGTAGTGAACCTTATGCTCGTTTAACAATTGTATAAACTCTTTGAAATCTTGGTTCAGCATGGTACTTCCATTGATGAAATTCGCGACGAATGGTTTCTAAGGCAGCAAGCCTCACACTATAGGGCTGACT
>JAAHHL010000989.1 GCA_010672185.1 Caldora sp. SIO3E6
TACGATCTATCGGTACTGGGTATGTGGCCAATCAACGAGCCCAAACATTGCAGGCAGATTCCCGTTCTGAGTTAATTGCGGTTAGTGGTCACACACCAACAACAACTCAACAGTTTGCTCAAACTCACCAAACCCTAGCAGTAGATTCCTGGCAACAGGTAGTAGAGCATCCTCAGGTGGATTTGGTCTTTGTTTGTACCATTAATCGGGATCATGGTGCGATCGCCCGTGCTACTCTGGAAGCAGAAAAGCACCTAGTTATCGAATATCCCCTCTCTTTAGACCCCATAGAAGCAGAATCGTTGATTACCCTTGCCCATACTAAAGGCAAACTGCTTCATGTAGAACATCTTGAACTGCTAGGGGGTTTACACCAAGCATTGCGGCAATCCTTACCGAAGATTGGCAATCCCTTTTACGCTCGTTATGTTACTATTGTGCCCAAGCACCCTGCACCTAAGCGGTGGAGTTACCATCCAGAATTATTTGGTTTTCCCTTCAATGCTGCTCTCCCTCACATTCACCGATTGACTAACTTGTTCGGTGAAGTTGCTTCTGTTAGCTGTCAGTCTCGGTTTTGGAATTTATCAGACTACTACAGCGCTTGTTTGTGTACTGCGCAACTGCGTTTTAAAAATAGCCTGATTGCAGAGGTTACTTATGGCAAAGGGGATCGTTTCTGGCAAGCGCTACGGAACTTTGAAGTTCATGGAGAAGAAGCTACTTTACTATTTGAGGGTCAGCAAGGAACTCTGATTCGAGGAGAAGAAAGGATATCAATTGAAGTAGCAGGAAGACGTGGTTTGTTTGTTAAAGATACCAATATGGTGTTAGATCATCTAACCAAAGGTACAACTCTATATGTATCTCCAGCAGAGAGTTTGTATGCTCTCCAGGTAGCAGAAGCAGCACGCCAGTCAGCAGCAACGGGTGAGAGTCAGACTGTACTAAATTCCTTTTATCACAATTAATTGATCATGCAGACAAATATCGAAAATGACCTTACCTTCGCGCTTTGAGTTTCCCATCGCTAAAGCACAATATCTCTTCAACCGTGCCACTGAAGCAGGAGTAGGGGGAGATAAGCGAAAATTCTGGCGGGATGTGATGGGGTTTGAGTCACCGGAGGCAATTCGAGAGGCAATCCTAGCACAAATTTCGCTAGAGTTGCTACAGCCAGTAGGACAGAATGATTATGGTGATCGCTATCAAGCTGTTATCCTGATTACAGGCTCCTCTGGTGTAGCTTGGCAAATCCGTACAGGCTGGATTGTGCTATTTGACTCAGATATTGCCAGATTTGTCACCGCATTTCCAGAACGATTTGGGAGGCAGCAATGAGTAAATTGCAGTTATTTGATGCCGTAAATTTAATCGCAGAAGTTAGTCTAACAGATGGAGGAGTTGCACCTCCGGGAACCGCCGCAGCTATTGTTGAAGTATTCAATAATGGTGAAGCCTATTTGGTTGAGTTATTTGGTGGATGGGTGAAAGCGGAAATTGGCGGTGATTTTATCCCAGCTAACCAAGATGAACCTGGGGCTTTTAGGGAAACTCTTGGTGTAGAAACAGCTTATCCTCATCAGTTGCAATTAGTTAAATCTGCTCGTGAAATTATGGAAGTTCGAGAACATTTAGCGGCTGTCGTGGATAATTTATCCGATGATTTAGTTGCTGAAGTTCGCGATTTTGCCGAATTTTTACAGCAAAGACAGCAAAAACAGGTAAGCTATGTTAAAGCAACTCATTAAATATTTTGTTTACCAAACCAAAGGGCATATCACCAAAACACAGCTGATTAACTTTTTGTATCTAGCAGATATTTATGCTGTTAAATGGACTAACAAGCAACTTACTGAGCTAGACTGGTACTACTATCACCATCGCCTTTGGCAGGAAGATCTAGATACTGCCCTAAGTCAAATGGATGGGAAAGAAATTTCTCAGGCATTGGAAAACAATACAACTTTTATTAGACTAGGTGTTACAGCAGATACAGCAGAAGATATCGAAATACCTGTCGGGCTACAATTCATGCTGGATAACATTAGAAGAGAATGGGCAGGGACTGGTTTGGCAAAATTGCAGCAGTTATTGGAATATGTATATAATACTGTTCCAATGCTGGAAGTTAAAGGGGACCATCAACCCGAAGCCAAAGTCAAGCTAAATTTAATTGCAGAAAGGGAAAAATTAGTGAGTGAGTTAGAACCGTAAAAGTGGCTGGACAAAAACCTCGACAAGGGTGGATTTACAAAATTAATCCTCATCGTGTCTCTTTATGCTGTAGAGCGGGTCATGTTCAGATCTATGATTTGCCAGAACCAGGTAAAATTATAGAGTGTAATCATCGTAATTGCACTTTAAAAATAAACTCTAGTCGAATATTGAGAGGAAGTCATCCTCACATTACTTGGACAAGTAATCAATTTCAAGATCAGCCTAGCTATATCCAAACGTTTACACTGATTCCTTTGATTTCAAAAGAAGCCTATAAAGGTTTACCTACAGTTTATCCCATCAACCCAACAAATAGAAATGGTCTTGCTGATCAATTTTATGCTTGTATTCATCAGATATATACCGTTGATGCTAATTGCTTGCAGGATTCTAACCATAATTGGTTGAAACGCATAGGACAGTTAGATAAGTCAGATAAAAATGCCATTGAGAAACGTTTAGAATATTTTTTGGGAATACAAGATAATCCGAGTGCTGATTGGTTTAGCCGTAATGCTTCCCCGGAACTGCTGAGGAAAATATTTTATAATTTATCTGAAGATGAGAAAACTATAGTTATAGAAGAATTTTTAGATTTTTGATGGGAATTAGCATTTAGCTATCATCTGTCAGCTTTTTGGCTGAAGTTAGATGCAATATATGCTTGTTGTGGATGATTGGGTTGATCTGGATATTGAAGTTCTAGTAAATCTTCTTCTAACATGGGATTTAAATAGTGAGTTCTGATAGTATCTGGACTTCGATCTAACACTTCAGCTAATGTCTTAAGAAGTAAGTAGCGTTTTAGACAAAGCTTTTGAATAGTATCTCGCATTAACTCTGGCTTAACTCTCTTCTTTTGTCGAACTGGAGCAGCGATAGTAAGCAATGACAAACTTTCATTAGACTCGGAGCTAAGTTGACTATGCTCGGAGCTAAGGTGACTATGCTCGGAGCTAAGTTGATTATGCTCGGAGCTAAGGTGACTATGCTCGGAGCTAAGTTGATTATGCTCGGAGCTAAGGTGACTATGCTCGGAGTTAAGTTCAACTAAGTTGGCTTCTGCATGGGGTGG
>JAAHHL010000099.1 GCA_010672185.1 Caldora sp. SIO3E6
TGATGCTTATGAAAATAGCTTGAAATACTACAGAGATTTACAGAATGTGGTGGATACATCCAGGCAGGAGGGTATTGAAGAAGGGATAGCCCAGGGAATCGAACAAGGTCGGCAGGAGGGTCGTGAACAAGGTCGGCAGGAGGGTCGGCAAGAAGGTCGGCAGGAGGGTCGGCAAGAAGGTCGGCAGGAGGGTCGGCAGGAGGGTCGGCAGGAAGAAAGATTGCAAAATATAGAACGACAGCGATCGCTTCTGTTAAAGCAATTAACTCGCAAGTTGGGTAATATTTCTAGCCCAATCCAGGCACAGATAGAACAACTCTCCCTCTCATCTTTGGAAGCGCTGGGTGAGGTGCTGTTTGATTTGGAGAATGAGGAAGATTTGAGACAATGGTTGAATCGGGATTCATCAATGAATAATGAATAATTAATAATTAATAATTACAAAAGGTTAAGATGGTATCAACTCAACT
Organism: Caldora sp. SIO3E6; assembly: GCA_010672185.1. Taxonomy (GTDB): domain Bacteria; phylum Cyanobacteriota; class Cyanobacteriia; order Cyanobacteriales; family Coleofasciculaceae; genus Caldora. Next base: position 471 of record JAAHHL010000099.1, read on the forward strand.
CCTTTGCTCTCTTCCTAAACCTCCTCAATTTAACTCTTTCAAAGATGAACTTCAGATTCGTAAGCAACATCTAGTAGTCGCTTGTCGAGTCTTTGCTCAGTTAGGATTTACTTTCGGTGTAGCAGGTCATATCAGTGTCCGTGATCCCAAACATTTAGACTGTTTTTGGATTACCCCTCTGGGTAAGGACTTTAGCCTAGTAAGAACAAGTGATTTAATCAAGGTCAATCATCAGGGTGAAATTCTGGAGGGAAAGCAAAAAGTTACTCGAGAAATGTTTAATATTCACTCGATCATTCATGAAACTCGTCCTGATGTTATTGCTGTCGCCCATGCTCATCCAGTTTATGGCGAAAGTTGGTGTAGTCTGGGTCGTCTTCTCGATCCAATTAATCAAAATGCTTGTACTTTTTATGAAGACCATAGTTTATTTGGGAACTATAGTGGTTTAATTAGTAATGCTGTAGAAGGACAACGCCTAGCTGAAGCTTTAGGTAACAACAAAGCAGTTATTATGCAAAATCATGGTCTGCTTACCGTGGGTCATTCCGTTGATGAAGCAGCTTGGTGGCTGATCTGCATGGAACGTTGCTGTCAGGCACAATTGTTAGCAGAAACCGTAGGAAATCCTATTTTGATTGAGCCTGATATTGCTCGTTTAACGCGATCGCAAGTGGGAAGCCATGAAGCGGGTTGGCTTTGCTTTCAGCCTTATTGTGAAAGGATATTAGAGCAGGAGCCTAATCTGTAGTTAGGGTTTGGGAGAATAAGTCCATTGATTCGGGTTTTGAAGTAATAACTCTTGAGTTAATTAAATTATCAACAATTATACCAGCTGTGATCGCTTATCATAAGGGAGCATCCCATTTTGGCGAGTTGGCTCCTTCAAGATAGCTGAAAACCTTGCCATGTCGTCTTTTTGATAATGTTTTTTCCAAAATGGGATGCTCCCTATCATAACTGAATACTGACGCGATCGCAAAACGGCACTACCGAAGAGCAAAATGCTTATGAAAATAGCTTGAAAACTTTCTACTCTGCTTTTTTGAGCTTTTCTCTATACCTTTATTAGCAGACAAGATAGCTATCCTCTTAAGAAATATGCGATTGATGCTTAGCTCTTTGGTTAAATACATAAAAAATAAACCAACCTATAAATAAGCCAACAATCCAGGTGACAGGAGTACTGTGTAATCCGAATGTAACGTCAATCCATTTTGTTTTAAAAATGCCAATTAGAGGCAGAAAAATTCCAATAATTGAAACCATTACTATCGCAATCCAGTCCTGCCGAATTTTGTGAATTTTCAAGATAATCGATATTAAATATATAGGATATATTATCCAAGCAAATATATCCATATTGCCAATTACCAAATCAGATCCAAATAAAAGATTATTAGTACTTATATTATAGTAAATACGGAGTGGCATCCAGGCGATGAATAATAAACTTGACACTGCTAAATGATAAATATACTGACTTTGATTACGCAGTTGTTGTCTCGAATGTAAAAAAATAAGTGAGATATTTATTAAACTACCAGTAACTATGATGAAAAATGATGAGGCATATAACCAGCGATTAAAAGATGACCATTGTTTTGTACTTTTCCAGGTTTGGTAAGATAGGCTCAATTTCATGAATTCATAGTAACCTTTTTTCTCTTTTTCTTCTAGCTTACTGTTGTGTTTAATATATTTTTTAAATGATTCTTCAATATCTGTTTTATTAATAATTATTTTCTTTTTATTAATGATTTTGTTTGTATCAATAATAATATTAGGTATTTTTTTGATTTCTTCGATTATTTCGACTGGTACTTCCCTAGTAGTACTTGCTGTTTGATTAAATTCAAATAACATCATATTATCAGAGGTTAATTCTATACACAAAAGCCAAGTTGATAGGCATAATATTACTGCTGTAGTACGAGCAATTTCTTGCTTATTCACCACTAAGATAAGGGCTTGATAAATAGAGACAAAAGCTGCTCCTAAAAAAAGTAAAGGAAAAAGAATCATATGAGGATAGATTCTGAAATAGAATAGCCAAGTATCAGACTCTATAAATTCACAATAAATACTCAATGGTAAGCCTATAGCTGCTAATAGCCAAGCAACAATCATGATTATTTTTAGTACAGATATTCTATTCATGACAATAATTTTACAATTTTTAAATTATTTTCAAAAATTAACATAATTATCCCTGGTTATCTATCTGGCTCATTAGATAGAAATATATAAAGCCACAAAATGTTAAGTAGAGGAAAAAGAAACCATATTCTTGTGTCACCCGTATTTAACCCCACAAATCTATCAATTAAGTCTGTTTGAAATATGCCAATATAAATAGAAATAGCTAATACAACAGTAATAATTATAGCTAAGGTATACTTCTGTGCTAATTGAGATATTTTGATTAGAGTCATAGTGAGTAAAAAGAAAATGATTATATAGATGAAAAAGTCTAGACCTTCTATTGTAGATGTAGAACCAAAGATAAGATACTTTGTCTTTTGAGTGTAATAAAGCCTCAGAGGTATCCAAAATAAAAAAGTTACTTCTGTAGCCACTAAATAGCTAAGATATTTCAGTTGATTAATAACTTGCCTGGAATCTAAGTTAGGCCAAAGTACAAACAGCATTAAAACCGTAAAAACAATCAGCCAAAATATAAATCCATAAAACCAGCGACTAAGAGAAAAGCAATTATTGTTACCTTTCCATACTTGGTAAGATAAACTGTATTTCATGAATTGATGATAACTTTTTTCTGCTTCCATTGATATTTCTTGATTTTTTTCTTTGAATTTAATAAAGTTCTTAACTGCTTTGTTAAGTTCCGTTTTTTTAATGACAATATTATCTGATTGGATAAATTGACGTTTGTCAATAATTATAGCTGGAATGTTTTCAATTTCATTTTTAATTTCTAGATAAGATTCAGCTACTGTTGCTACGGCATTTTCACTAAGCTCAAAAAGCATCATATTGTCAGATGTTACTTCAATATACAGAGCTACAATAGAAATAAATAGTACTACTGCTACTGGTCGCCAAAGCTTCTTTTTCTTAATAAACTGACAAAGAGCTTGATAAATCCCCCATACTGCTATCCAAAAAGCAAACCAAGGAAATAAGATTATGTGGGGGTATAATTGAGCGTAAAATTCAAATTCTTTGAACTCCAAGTGAATACTTACAGATAAACTAATTACTCCTAATATTACTACTACCAAGATTGGTAATCGATATTTCAGAGGTAATTGATACTCGGAAATCAGACTTTTCCAAGTTGGCAGATTAGGTGCCCCTGGATTATGTACAATAACTGGTAACCAATGAGCGCCGGGATATTGTTCTGGAAGATTCCACTTTTTTTCTAATTCTTTCCTGACTTGATGTACTGTAGCAAACAAAGATGCATTGCGAGAAAACTCATCGAGAAAATATGTTAAAAAATCACAAGCGATTTCATCTGAGATAACTTCTCTCATAACAATACTGCTTGGCAAGTGTAATTTTGCCAACTGATTGGCTAATCCTAAACCATCGCAAGAGTTAAAAATTGCTAGTTGTAAACCTTTTTCAATGGCAGTACTCAATTCTTGTTTGAATTCATTAATTGTTAAGTGGTCTCCTTCATTGTTCAGAACAATAGACCCAATTGTGCCATCCTCTCGGCTCTCACTATGGCCAGCAAAAAAGAATATGTGCCAACCTCGGCCTTCCCGAAGCTCATCGCGTAAATCTTCTGCTCTAGGCTGCTCAAGAATTTTGATGTCTGCTGCATGAGCTTTGACACGATCTAGCAATGCTCGATCCTGCTCAAGATTGATATTATTGTCTCCACCCAAGACAACTAAAATTCTTACTTGTCTCTGGCGTTTAAGTCTTCCGACTGGTGGTTCAAAATCTGGAGCACTTAAAGCGATTTCTGCCTGAGGGTACAAATCGGTAAATATCTGCCATTCCTGCCAAGGTAACTGTCGCAACAGTTGATTGTCGGTTTGAATAGTAATCCAAATCTCTGCCTCTTCTGAGTCCAAATTTTTTTCTAAATACTGCCGGATTTTCTGCCAGCCATCTTCAGAACTGAGCCAGGTATTGAATTCTTTCTTCAAGTTTTTGGCTGACTCTGGACAGCTGTGGGGAGTATCTTCATCCTCTGGTATAATCTCGAATTCGTACCTAGCTTCTGGGTTGACTAAATCCTTAAAGTCGTTTTTCCATTTCTTGAATGAGCGGCGGAGACTATCTGGAAATATAGCTACAAACTCAGACCGCTCAAAGTTACCTCTTTGATTGTCACTACTAATCGATAAAGTAGCCAGAAGTAATAGATTAAATTCTTCCTGTTTTTGCCGATATATTTCAATTAGCTTCAGCTCAGCTTCTTGTACCATTCCAATTCACTGATCGTTATCAACCAAAATTTTTCAGACACCTATAACACCAGAAGGAGTCTTATTGTAAGCCAGTTTTTAGTGATACTAACAACGAAATATCATCATTTTTTCAAAAGTAACTCGGTTTCACCAACCGCAGCTCTAGCTGATAAAATTTTCGGTTATACTATCATCTTTGTAAGCAACTCTGACACTAAATTTTACTTGGTGTGGGAGACGGAATCCTTTGAGTTTAATCGAATTATCCGAACTTCTAGCCTCAGTTTTCATTTTGACACCACTCTCATCCAAAACTATCAGTTGCAGTCCTGGTGGCAGAATTTTGCTGTTTCCCTGAGGACGGACCCGCAAGCGAATTTCTATTTTTTCATTTGTGCTTTGCCTTAGCTCCATAATCAGTAATAATTCCCGACCTGCCAGATTTATTGACTTGGCTCTACTAATACTGTTTTCGGGTTGAGTATAATCTCGACGACCATAAGCCAACACTGATTCTAGAGATTGCCAATCTTGGCCAAAACGTCCCTCAAACCAAGTCCTTAATCGCTTCCACTCTATCCCTCGTTCAACAACTGGAGACATTGTCTTAACTATTTCTGAGAGTTCATTAATAAAATCTGCCAGCGTTTGCAATTTACTGATTTCTATAACTCCTGCAACTACCGTTTTCACAAATCCCAGAAGCTGTATTTTTTCCAGGCGTTCGCTGAATTGAACTGGTAGATAGCCAATTCGGTCTTCAGTAACTTCTAGGGGCAAAGACAAGGCAGTTTCCCCTGGTAAAACTGGACGACACTCTAATTTACCAATGCCAGGAATCACCAAGTCTGCCACATTCCATCGACTACGCATAACTGGATGCCAACTATCACTTTGAGCCAGATCTGTTTTGATTTGTAACCATTGCAAATATCTGTGAACTGCATAGACAGCTAGTGTATTTAAGTAAACCTGTTTACCTTTCTCTGGTGTTACTTGTTCGGCAGCAAATTCACGAGCGATAAGGTGTGCTTCAGCACCGAGAGTGACTTCTAAAAGTGGTATTTTTTGGCTGTTCATGACTCTTTGCTCTTTGAGTATCCTAAACTTACTGCAATTTCTTGAAGGAGCGGTTTACACTTTCTTTCCCAGTGGGATTTAAGAGTCTGGCGGTTAATCCCCAACTCTCGGCTGATATCAGAGAATCTCTGTGGTGGATCTTGGAAAAGTAATCTTTGACTAAGAAACTGGCAGTTGCAATCAGGGCGATTGCGGGGGTGACAACTTTTTAATCTCCCCTGTGGATCTTCTAAGATATACAATTCTAATTTCAGAGCAGTCTGCTGTATTTTCTGATTGCGGCGTTGTTCAATGTAGCCGTCAATCCCACTAAGAACAGGAGGCTGCAAGCCTGTTTCTGAAATCTGCTCACCTAGAGTTGTTGAAATTTCACCATTATTGTTGATCTTGTTATCTATACTGTATGGCTGGCAGTCTCCTTGTTGATATAAGTCTTTAATCCGCCATCTGAGATAGCCGTTAATCCATTTGACTAAGCTTTCTTGAATAGACAAGTGTAGACGTGGCTCAAACTGGCAAATATTTCGGCTAACCCATTCCCAAGTTTTATCCAAAGCTTCGAGATAATCTAAGTGAGGAGATTTTAATAGTCCTGGTAGTTGCTGAAGCCTAATCAGCAGCCGATTGATGGCTTGTCGTCGCTCCCAGCTAATTGAGTCTGGATGTTGACAAATTCTGGTAATAAGTCCTTGTAACTGTTCATCCGTCATGTTCATCAATTTTTTTTTATCAGCGGCGTTAGTTGCTCCGAAGTTCCTGCCATCTGAATGGCTCTACAACCGAGTTGATAGGCAAAGTCATACGATTCTCCAGCACCGACTGCATCATAAAAACCAACGGAAAAGTTAATTGCTGCCTTATCTCCAATTTTTTGATTCATGCCGATTACATAGTCAATGTGTTGACTGATGGCATTAGCTTGCGGCTCTGAATAGCAGGTGTTGAGAAGTACACATTCCACCTGAGCGGCAAATAACTCAAATAGACTAGCCAACGCTTGTACATCTACTAACTGGATTTTCCCTGCTTCATCTTCAAGTGCTAATCCCCCATTTTCTGCTCCATGTCCACAGAAATGGACAATTTGGGGTCGAAAATCCAGGATGGCTCGGTGAACGTCTCTAGGACGTACAGCCCATTGCTGTTTTAAGATAAATTGATCGCGTTTCCTGGAGCGCTGTAACCCCATATCGATTTCACGCACCTCCTCATCCAGACGCAGCTGTGTTGTACCTTTCGGATTCGCTGCTAAGATCAAGACGTTTTTTATCAAGTTTTCACTGCTGCTCATTTGATAGCCCTGTATTGAACTAGCTTTATATTTAGTAATCAGGGTCAAATCAGAAAATGATGCAAATCGATAGTCTCAGTTTCCCGTTAAGAGGTTCCCTCCCCCTACCATACAGGTGCAGGACTGATTTTGCAGGAAGGAAACAGCCAACATATCAAGTATCTTAACTAAGCCTACCTCTACTAGTTTTAGTTTCATACTATCTCTCTTCTGTCAAACCGGGTTGAAACGTTGATTTTTCGTCGGCTGTAATGGCGGAAATTTGTAGAAATGTTCCAGAGTGATAGAAGAGAGATAGGTGATTGATTCGGGTTTAATGGTTAATTATCATCTAATTCAATCGTTCACCAAGTTATGCTTAACTAACTCAACTCCCCGAATCGAGTAATCTAACAACTCCATCGGATGCATCAAAGTAATCTCCTTGCCTTGCGATCGCAAATGCTTTTTAATTTGCAAAGAACAACCAGGATTAGAAGAAGCGATTAAATCTGCTCCCGTATTGAGCAAATTTTCCACCTTTTGCTGTCCCAATTCATCTGCTATTTTCGGTTGCAAGAGATTGTAAACCCCTGCACTACCGCAACATAAAGCAGCATCGATTGCTTCTCGCAACTTTACCCCTGGTATTTGCCGCAGCAGTTGGCGGGGTTGTACGGAAATTTTTTGCCCATGTAACAGATGACAGGCATCTTGATAGACTATGGTTAGTTCTTCATCTGTTAGGGGTGAAAGCTGTGCCGTTAGTCCTACTGCCGCCAAAAATTCCTGAACATCCTTCACCTTAGCCGCAAATTCCTTAGCTTTATCTTGATACTCTGGGTCATCTTCGAGGATATGACCATATTCCTTTAAGGTATGCCCACAACCAGCAGCATTGATAATTATGGCATCTACATCCGTACCGGCAAAACTATCAATCATCTGCCGTGCTATAGTTTGAGCTTGTTTAGTTTGTCCCTGATGCTCTGGCAGTGCAGCACAACAACCCTGAGTTTTGGGGATAACTACTTCACAACCATTAGCGGTTAACACTCGTGCCGTGGCTTCATTGACTGGGGAGAAGAATAACCGCTGCACGCAGCCGAGGATCATACCCACACGATAGCGCTTCTTCCCTTGAGCAGGAATCACATCCGGCAAATTATGGCGGAAAGAGTTCAAGGTAAGTTCCGGTAAAACGGAATCCATTGCTGCCAAGTTGGGCAATACCTGCTTCAGCAAGCCAGTGCCACGAACTAGTTTCTGTATTCCCGACTTTTGGTAAAGATAGAGGGGAGCCAGGAGGAAGCGCAATCTCTCAGGATAAGGAAAGAGATTAAAAATCAGGGTTCTGAGTAAAGAGTCTGGCAAGCTGCGCGGCTGATTACGCTCAACCTGATGACGAGTAGACGAAATCAGCTTGTCATACTGAACTCCTGAAGGACAAGTGGTAACACAAGCCAAACATCCCAAGCAAGAATCAAAATGTTGGGTAGTGGCTTCTGCTAAAGGAGCCTCTCCCCGATTGATGGCATCCATCAGATAAATTCTCCCCCTAGGAGAATCCATTTCTTTACCAATTACCCGGTAACTAGGACAAGTTGACAGGCAAAAACCACAGTGAACACAGGTATCAATTAGTGACTGCTGCGGAGGTTTGTGAGGATCAAAACCGTTAGAGTTATTGGTTATCAGTTGTTCTTGATTACTCATTTCTGTTGCCTATTCTCCATTCTCCATTCCCAATTCCCAATTCCCAATTCTAAATTCTAAATTCTAAATTCTAAATTCTAAATTCTCCCTTCCTTATCGGAACCATCTGAGCAATAACCTGTGCTTTGCTAAGCTTCCGCACTAGTCGTTGTGCTTGTTGCTTATACAGAGGTAACCTGAGGATGTTTGGTAAGTTGTTCATCAATCGTCTGGCGGTACCCAAACTACATCCAGAAACTAGCGCGATCGCATTGGCTCCTTCAAATATTGCTACTTGAGTCAAAGCCTGCTCTACTTTTACCCGCCAGCGCTTAGGGGTAATGGCAATTTTACCTTGTTCGATGCGTCGTAGTCCATCAATAGTTGCTAGCACCACCATGCGATCGCCTACCGCTAATCGTAAATCATCAGAAGGCATAAATTGCGGCATCTCTTCTCCTCTTTGATGCATGATAATGACCACTCCGTAGCCATAGGCGATTTCAGCTAGTAGTAAACTGTTGAGAGTATCGTCAGCTTCCACTTGATATTCTGTGACCAAAACTGTCTGATTATCCAAGCGAAACAAACTGATAATATTTTCCCCAAACGCTGCTCCGGCAAAAGCTTCAGCTGCGACTTCATAGGCACAAATTATCTGAGCATTCGGCAACAACCCCGCTAAATTATCACTTAAGCCTTGACCAAAAGTACGAATAACAATGTGAGAATTAGGGTTAATCGTGCGAGTCATCAAAGCTATTTCCAGATTGAGCATTTCATCATCGGTGCCCACAAAGACGCTTTTAGCGGTAGATAAATTGGCTTTAGCCAAGGCTCCTTCGTTCACAGGATCAAAAATCAGTGGCATTTGTGGTAAAGCCGTCCTGTCGAAATCTGGATTCAGGGTAATGCCTACTAGAGATTGCTGGAATGCGAGCAACAAAGCTGCTACTTTTTGGCCTACTCTACCTAATCCAATAATAACCACATGACCTTGTTGGGGAACTGGGGGACGTCGTAGAGAAAGCTGGAATTTGTAAGCTAATAGTGTTTCCGTGAGTAAGGCATATAACACCCCGACAAAGGCTGTTCCGGCTAAAGTCAATCCCAAACTGAATAGCTGCAACCACCAAGGGATAGGGGCTGTTAATTTAAATTCACCAAATAAATCTGCATATCCTCCTAAGAGTAAAATGGCGGTGGCATAAAAAGAAGATAACCATGTTGTTCCGGGATAGTACCAGTGAAACAGCACTGTTCCAGTAAGCAACAAAATTAGTACCATTAGTCCACAAACAATGGCTACTTGCCTGACTTGCTGCCGAAAGCTTTGTTGCCAGAACTTGATTAGCTGCTGCTTGATGTTTCTCCTAGTTAAACAACGATGCAATTTTTGCCAGATTTGTTTTCTGGTGACTTGAGCATCACTTGCGAGTTTTTTGCTTTGGTTGAGCAGAAATTGATCTGCGGTTTCGATGTAAACCAGGGTGTCTTCTGCTTGAATTATTGCCTCTGGTTCCCATTGGTGAAAAGATTGGAAGAGTTGAGAGCCATTGTTGGTGTGACAAAGAATTCGACGGTTGCGATTATTGAGTTGGTGCAGTAGCCGTTGATTAGACCATTGATCGCTCCATTCTAAATGGTGCTTAACTACTCGTAGCCACTCTCCTTCTAAGTTGAAAAAACCCAAGGTTTCCGTACCAAGAGCAGCTAAAGCAAAAGCTGCTGCAGGCAATTGAGTTGGCTCAAAGGCAACAAAATTTCCCAGGTGTTTACTCAAGAGTTGATTGAGATTGCCTTTAGCAGAACGCACCACTAAGCGAGTGTGGGGATTAAGTTTGCGTACTGCCAAAGCTGTCTGCGCGTTTACTTGTTCATTGCTGGTAACCAGCAACACCGCTCGACAATGCTGAATCTGTGCTTTTTCTAAAACCCCTATTTGCCGACAATCGCTAATAATTAACTCATCTAATAAATTGGGGAAATTGGGAATTTCCCAGTATTGGGGCTTTTCTTGTTCAATCCCAATTACCCTGACTCCAAATTCTTTCAGAACTGTGACACAATGTTGTCCTAAACTACCTAGTCCACAAACTAAAAACCGGTCTAATTCTTCTTGGGAGTAGTCATGGGTCATTGGTCATTGGTTATTAGTCATTGGTCATTGGTCATTAGTCATTGGTCATTAGTCATTGGTTATTAGTCATTAGTCATTGGTCATTAGTCATTAGTCATTGGTCATTAGTCATTAGTCATTAGTCATTGGTTAGAGTCTGCTGAATAAGTCGATTGATGAGGCTTTAAACCGGATTGATTAATTCTCAATTCGACCTTCTCAATTCTCCATTGGTAATAAGCTCACCCAATTTAAAATACTATAAAATCTTTATCTCCTATCCCTCCCTTCACCGGTTCACATTTAACACTACTAGTTGCTACAGTTTGAGGATAAACTGGAGTAATTTGACAAGATTTTTGCTCAGGATATGATGATTCTGGTCGTGAATGAGGCCCTTGCCAAATTGCCTGCAATTCTAAGCTATATCCAGAGTCTCTAGATGAGACATCAGAGGTCACCGTCCATAGTCTATCTTCCTTAACTGGTGACAGCTTGGTTTTCGCTTTTTCGGCAACAGCTGTAACCCACTTTTCTCGCTCTTCCGGCAGGAGTAATTTCTCAACTTCTGACCAGAGTTTACCATCTAACTGCTCTTTTAAATCCAGTTCCATTGTCTCTAAAATAGCCACTCCTCTGGGTCGTTTTGGTTGAAATCCTATTTGTTTTTCTAACTGAGTTGGTGCGGCGATCTGGACAACGAAAGCACTCTGGCTAAAGTCATCAGCCATGAGGCTGGGATATTGGGTTAACCAGTTTTGAATCAAGAAATAGAACTGAAACCAGCAGCTAATCAAAATATTAATACTAAACAAAATCACTAAGTTTTGGCGTCTTGATGGTGACGGTGTCTTCGCTCTTAATTCGTCTTCCTCTAATTCCATAAAGTTGGGTGCAGCAGCGATGATTACTGAAATGAGCGGCCATGCTACTAAAGCTAATGGTCCTCCTGATTCAGGGATGCGATCTAAGAGCAGCATGGGCAAACAGATGAAAATATAAATACAGAGTATTGCACCAGTGATCCAGGCACTTAAAGGTAAACCGTCTTTCTTTGGCTTAGCTTTCTGATCACGATAAATCCATAGTTCCTTATTAGCAGTCGTTGCCCAGTAAACTCCTAAAATCAAAAATATTCCCACTACAGCTAATAGTAATTTTCTGACAATACCATCTGACAACATGGACATAAAATAAGCAAACAGACTAAGCAAAAATAAAGTCTGATAAGAAAAAGGAGTGGTAGGTACAAAAATACTGATGACTGACTTACAAAAATTTAGTAACCACTTTAATAAGACAATTGCCAATAAAAAATCAAGAATTTTTCGTAGAAATTTAGGCATGGTTTTGCTCCCAAAGAATTCAATCTAAAGTGTCTTGAACAAGAAACGCATAAACAAAATGAGCACAATACCACTATAGCTATGGGCATTAGCCAACAGAACAGCTGTCGCTTGATTAGGATTGCTCTCTACAGCTACTTGATTGAAGCGATTAGCTAAAGCTTGCCAGTATAATTGAGTAGTTGCCGCTTCTTCTTCCTCTTCGTCTGATTCTTCCGTAGTTGAGCTTTCTTGTAGTAAAGCTTGTAAAAAATCTAGTCCTTTCAGCTTGATGAAAAAAGTAACAAAGAAAATAGCAACGCCAATAGAAACAGTGAGCATCGTAATTTGTTGCGTTTGGCTAGCAGCAATGCGATCAAAGAAGATGAAATTAATTACTTCTGCTTCCAGTTCCTGGGGGAGCCAATTCTGAGCAAGGAAAAACAAAAACCAACTAATAATTGCGGCCAGGAGATTGATTGATGC
>JAAHHL010000990.1 GCA_010672185.1 Caldora sp. SIO3E6
TCTGTGGAGCCCAGTCTTGTCGCATTCAGCAGGTGTCACCCCTATTTGACCAAAAGACTGAACAACTGCTGAGTCAGCAACTACAGCGCTGGGGTCGGGAAATGCTTTATGAGGAGAGTCTGGCAGTTACCGAGCAGGTGCTGAAGTTGGGTAATTAGAGTTTGTTGAATAAGTCAGTCTAGTGGTAATGGCAAAGATATCACGTCTAATGAGAATTAAATTGAACATATTATAGGGGCGAGTTTAGCTATAATCTAGACCATTTTACCCAAATCTTCCACTCAAAACCTGCCCAACACCATCAAGAAATAAGGAACATTAGGCTCATCCCACGACTTGCATACGTAGGATGAGCTTAATATTTTAATATTCTGATTTTTGGTTTTTATGGTGATAATTTTGACTAATGTCAATCTCTATATAGCAGTTGCCAAACCGATTAGGACAAGGCCAAATGCAGCAGCAAACTTTTTTTCTTGGAAAAGTCTGTGAGCTATTGCTTTTAGTACCAGCGAAGCTAATCGCTCATAGACTCCCCCTTTTTATTGGTTGAGGAAAAATTTTTATTCAAATGGGGCTATGAATGTGGTAAAAAAGAGTGGTATTACTCGATCAAAGTAAACCGCTCAATTAATAATGCTGCCAGAATTTTATCCAACTTTTCTTCGTATCTGATTAAAACTTTATCAACTTCGACGCAGCTTTGATATAGTTTTTAGAAAAATCTTTCAGCCAACCGTTTTTCTTCTTTTTATTGGATTTTTTATGGCGTATAACGTATGTCTTGGTTGCGTCGTCATACCTTTTAGCCAGTTTAAAAGTAATCTTTTCTAGAGGCTTCAGAGCAGCTGATTGCTTTTTCCGTTTCCTTTTCTTCTTCCTTCTATCTGAGCTACCGTTCACATCTGGCTTATCATTCAAGTTTACAAGGGTTACTCTTGACTTACCAGGCAAGTTAACATGCTGTGTGATATCCCCTATCAAAATATCGTCGATGAAACGCTCAACTCCCATATATTTTTGGTGTGTATACATATGCTGGTAAAGATACTGCCCCAAAAAAAGAATAAAGTCTTTGATTTTGTATACAAGCGATTCATGGAGCAATTTATCAGCTCCTTCAGTTTGAAAATCCAACAACTGACTTTCAATCGCTTCTACATACGGCTTGGCATCAATATCAATAGTTTCATACTCAGACAAGATTGCTTCAATTGCAGCCTCTATTAGATGTGTTTCAGTTTCAGCAAATTGATCAATTAACGCTTGGGATACATTTACAGCTCGGTACTCGTAGGATAACAGCAGTTTGGCTATCAGCTTGGACAATGCAGAAAGATCCGTAAAATAATTTGTGAAATTTTCCATCACAAATTGGCAAGCCTGAGGATAATATTCCCAATCAAAACCTTCTTGGTGCTGGCATACATGACGATAATGTTGACCCTCACTGACCTTCAGCAGTAGGTCTTTGAAACCGTTAATCAGGAAATTGGGTTTAATGAAGGGACTATACAAGTTTGGGATTTCTTCAATCCGATCTTCTGGGAACCAACAAGGCACCAAACCAAGTTTATTCCACAGGCGATTAGTTTTGTCACCGAGTTGCTGATCGTAATACTCGGCAAAATCTTCATTACCGGCTGTAATGCCTGCAATTGAGAAAGCAGATAAATCCGTTTTACCTTCAGGATCCCACTGCGCTCGCTGGTCGTTCAATGATAAAGCTAGGGTCGGTGATAGTCCACCTCCTAGGCTATGACCACAGACAGTAATTGATAGATTTTCGTTACTACTAGTCAGTTCACTAAGGTACTCCATTAGATACTTTTCTTTAGATTGCATCTCGCAAAGAATTTTGAGTCCCTTGGTTATGCCCGCAGAGATTCGTTTCCCTTTTGATGTTTGGTCATCAGGATTAGACTCCCATGGTTTACCTTGATTCCACAGCCTGGTTTCATTGACCCAAAAGTCTTCCACAAGTCCCCCACTTGATACTCCCAGCCCAAGGTTTGTCCCGGCAATACCAATGACATAGAGGTCGGAATGATGAGCATTGTTACATTTTACCATGTACATACAATTATCAGCACCAAGGGAACCTAAGGCTTCCTGATAAACAACTGGACCCCAAACAACTTCCCATTCTCCAACTAACTCTTTTATCTCGTCGTTGGATAACAGTGCTTCAAGTCGTCTGATTCCAAGGTCTTCCAGTTCTTGTTTATTCCCATAGTCGGACATAACTAAGAACTGAGCAGTCAAGCCCATGCAAAAGATTTGTTGTTCGATGTTATATGTAAGCATATTTTTTAGCTGAGTTTCAGTAATCATAACCCATCCGGTTGAGGGAGTTTGTTAAAAAAGTTTTCGTCATGCTCTACACATAAATAGTTACCTGAGATTGTCAAAACTTTCTATGAACCGGATTTAGTGTCAATTGTTTTTGAAAGCACGCCATTAAATGCTTGCATAGCAAGCATTTGACTATACTTAGAATTTAGCTATAGCTTAGCCTCTACAATCAGATAAGCATTACGAAAATAGGAGAATTTGGTCATGAATGGCAAAAATAATCGCAATTGCCAAGGCCAACGTCCAGGATATAACTTATAAAGAGAATAAGCATTGACTACTTGCAACCCCATCGCTGCTAAGTCTTCTTCATTCTTGACAAACCATTTAAAAGGCACACCAAGTTTATTCAATATCTTTTTATATAATTTCCAGAAATTACCCGTAACATCTACGACACAAGTTGCACCTGGAAATCGAGATTGCATCTGAGTGACTAGCTGATTGACTTGATTTTCTTCAAGGTACATTAGTAAACCTTCTGCAATGAATAAGATATTTTCCGGTGCGACATCAGGGATAGCATTCATCCAGTCAAAATCCATCACTGAAGCACTAATAAATTGATGTTGTTCTGTTTCTGTATCGAGCTGACGGCGCAAGTGAGTAACCTCAGGTAAATCCAGATCAAGCCAATACTTAACATTTTGTCCAATGCGGTGAAAGCGAGTAGACAATCCTGCACCCAATTCCACAACAACAGGATGAGAATGGTTAGCAATATGATGAGATGTAATTTGGTCATGATGATAAGCCCGGGTAGACCAACTAATTTGAACTAAGTTACTATAGTAGACCTCTATATCTTCATCCAAAGGCAAAAGTTTTTGCCATTCTACAGCCAATGGGTCTTGGAAAATGGGACAAGGACGGGATTGCTCGTCTGCTCTTGTTTTCAGTGTTAAGAGCATAGTGCGGGGTACACCAGTAAGTTTTGT
>JAAHHL010000991.1 GCA_010672185.1 Caldora sp. SIO3E6
GTACTGCAAGCAAAAACCGCAGGCTAGGCAGAAGGGAAGGAAGAAAATTGCAAGGTAGAAGGATATGATAAGTGTTTAGCCGGACATGATATGAGCGGACAAGGAAGCAATGCCCAATGCCCAATGCCCAATGCCCAATTCCCAAACAACAAACAACAAACAACAAACAACAATTACCTAGCCGTTCTCACTAACAACCATCCTCCTACCCCTAAACCAAAGAAATTAGGTAACCAAGCTGCCATAAAAGGAGAGATAATACCCACTAAACCGAAGCCACCAATAATAAATCCCAACAAATAATAGCTAAAAATTACTACGACACTGATACCAAAGCTCCTTGCTTTGCCCATACTTTTAGGCTGAGAACCAAGTACTGCTCCTACCAAACCAAAAACCAGACAAACAAAGGGGAAAGATATTTTTTGTTGCAGGCGTACCTGGAGCATCAGTATTTTTTTCTCATCACCGGTTAACTTGAGGATCTCTATACGTTCTGATGTTTGAGCAATATTCATCTCATAAGGGTCTCGTTCCTCACTAGCTAAATCCAGGGGAGTTCTGGGAAGTTGCAATTTTTGCTTATCAAAGCGCAGGATATCCCGGTAGGAGGCATCGGGAGCAATTAGGTAAACTGTACCATTGAAAAAATCCCAGGTATTTTGCTTAGAGTTCCAAGTAGCTGATTCAGAGGTAACAATTTGGTTTAGTTGTTCTTGAGACCAATCTAGAACCGTTAAACCTTTCATCCGCTCACCATCGAAGCGACTGGCGTAGAATAAGCGTTTCAGTTCCTGAGTTTTTTCCCCATCAGGCTGAGTAATTTCCTCATATTCAGGGTAAAAAATATTTTTTCCCTTAATAGCAGATTTATTATCATCTAGGGCTTGCCTGAGAGTCATGGTTGCTTGATAGTTAGCGGTTGGCACAACTATTTCGTTGAAGAGAAAGGTGATACCTGTGACTACTAGGCTTAAAACTATAGCTGGGACAACTAACCGATAGATAGTTACACCACAACTGCGAAAAGCAATTAACTCGCTGTCGCTACTCAAGCGAGAGTAACTCATCAGAGTTGCTAGGAGTATTGACATGGGGAAGGCATAGGAGACAAACTCAGGTAACTTCAACAACAGCACTTCCAGGGCAACGGTTATCGGTAATCCTAGTTCAGTGACTTTGCGCACTAAGTCAAATACCGTGCCAATAGCAACGCCAACTGACGAAAATGCTCCAACACCAAAAAGAAACGGTGGGATGAGTTCCCCGGCAATGTAACGATCCATAACGGATAAGCTAGGGAAAAATCGTCTCAAGGACAGCAATTTACCGAATTTCATCCCTACTTAGTCCCATAAATTTCCTGGAGTTGCTTGCAAGCTTGAGCGATCGCATCAATAGAACCAGTATTGATCAAGCCGTAATAGTCCAACACATAAACCTGGTCATTTTGTACGGCTTTCAAATCTTTCCAGAAGGGTTCTGATTTAAAGTCATCCAAGTTTTCCCCTTCCACATTGACCAAAATTAATACTTCTGGATTGGACTGTAACACTTTTTCCGGGGAGAGGGTAACATAGCCTTGGATGGGGCTTTTTCCTTGTAAATCAGCCACCAAGTTGGCTGCACCGAATTGCCTCAGCAGATCCCCAGCCCAACTGTCTTGGTTCGGAGAGAGCATGGGTTGACGACTGACCAATACCAAGGTAGAAGTCTCGTGTATTGGGGCTTGGGTAGGTAAGCATTGTTGATAACTCTCCAGCAAAAGCTCTGGATCTGCTTTAATCGTTGTTGCCAGGGTTTGTGTCAGTTCCTCTAGCGATCGCCAGCTATCTAACTTGGTTGAGATCATCTCTATATCTAGAGATTGCAATTTGTCCAGCACCTGATCGTGAAATCCAGCTGCACCAATCACAAGATTGGGTTCCAGGGCAACAATTTGTTCTAAATTAGGCTGAGTGCGTCCCCTGCTGACACGAGGAATATCTTGGAGTGCTTTATTGTTATCGAGTAATCGACTGCTTGTCATACCCACTAGCTTAGTTGAATCCAGACGATAAATGATGTCTGCTGTAATAGGTGTCAGCGCCACCACACGGCTGACGACTGGAGCAGAACTAGTGGTGGAATGGTTTGCCCCATCAGTGGTTGGAGATGGATTACAGCCCAAAGGCAACAACATTAGCAGAATGAGAACAAGACGAAACAGTTTCATGGAGGTGTTAGGTGTTAGGTGGTAGGTGGTAGGTTTTAGGAATATTGTCCACCATCTTTTAAATTGCCCAGCGGTGCAGAGTGTAGTCCTGACACTGCTTGGGTAAGTCGCGATCGCTGGGAAACTTAGAAAATATACCTAGTTTACTGTTGCTGAAGGAACTCAGAAAAAATTGTTTGTTTAATTAGCGATCGCATCTATCATTCACAAAGCATCTTCATCATTCTCAATTCTAAATTGTTAATTGAGGCATTAGGCGTATATTAGGCCTATGCAATATACCCCACCTCCCACACTCCCCACACCTTTTGAAAGCTCACCCCCTTGTCCGACTTATTCAATTTTGGGAAGAGTCATCTAATCTTCGTTGAAGTTGTTGTATTTGTTCGAGAGATAGTCCTGTAACCTCAACCACTAGCTCGATTGAAAAACCGAGTTGTAAAAGGTTAAGCGCAATTTCTCGCTGTTTGACTTCACTGCCTTCTTCACGACCTTCTTCACGACCTTCAATACGACCTTCTTCACGACCTTCTATGCGGCCTTCTTCACGGCCTTCTTCACGACCTTCTTCACGACCTTCTTCACGACCTTCTATGCGGCCTTCTTCACGACCTTCTATGCGACCCTCTTCGTGGCCTTCAATGCGACCTTGACGTTTGGTTTCTTGTTCCCATTCCAAATAAGCTTGTGTTAGTTGCATCGGTAACTCTCCTGGCTCATCAATACCACTATAATCCAAGGCAATTTTCCAATTGGCCAACAGTTGTAGTGCCTTGGAACGTAATGGCTCGTTTTGCGGTAGTGCCAACAGTTCCGAAATTGCCTCTCCTTGCACTTTCCCTTTGCCTAGGAGTCTCAGCCAGAGAGTATCTGGAGTTTTGGGCAGTTGATTGATAACAATAATTCCGGTTTTGAGATGCGCAGGTAAATGATAGATTCCTTTTGGCCAAGATGGTCGTGAATTAGCGGCAAAACCACTCAGAGTTTTTTTAGAGGCAGAAGGTACGATAATCCACAGTTGAGGAAGTTGAGTTTCTCGTAGGGTGAGATTGTCTCGCTTGGCAATACGTTGTAGGA
>JAAHHL010000992.1 GCA_010672185.1 Caldora sp. SIO3E6
GGGATTCTAGTTTGATATTGAAGGGACTAGAGGTGTTGAGACGGTTACTACCTCCCGATGCTATCTTATAATCCCGCACATCCCGCACTCCAATTAGGGCGAGAGCTTGGGGAAATCCTTGAGGACGATTGGGATAGCCTGAACGCAATTGCCGTAGGATAGCAATCAGGGTTTCGTCCCGTAACGAATCAATTTCATCAATGAAGACTACTAATGGACGAGGGGAAGCTTTTGCCCAAGCCCTTAAAGCAGCCTGTAGGCGCACTCCTGGATCTGCATTAGGCCATGTAGGTGGATGAAGGGCAGTTGGTAAATAGTCCTCGGCACTATTACGCCAACTTCCTAGCATCGCTTTTTCTGCTGCCCCTGGATCATGGGGAAAGGCAGCTCCCACTTCTGCCGATAACATCACCGCCGTATATTGCCCACTGGCGGTAAGCTGTTGAGCTAGAGCCAACATAGCGGTAGTTTTGCCTGTTTGCCGAGGAGCATGGATCACAAAGTAGCCTCGTCGCTCAATCAACCGAGTTAATTCCGGTAGCCGCACCAGAGGTGAGAGCATGTAATGAATATCCATTTGGCAAGGGCCAGCGGTATTAAACCATTTGGACATGGGAGAGGTGCACAGCAGACGATATTTCTTATTTTAAAGGTTTTAGCAGAGGTTGCAGTGCATAAATCCTCCTTGCCCTTCACAAGTAATAGATGTAGGGCATGTCAGTTTGTTGTTTGTCCTTTGTCCTTTGTACTAACAACCAACAACCAACAACTAATAACCAACAACCAACAACCAATGACTAATGACCAATATCGTTCCCCTATTTTCACAGTTTATTGTCAGTATTCCCGAAACTGGCGATCGCTTGATTCGTTGGCAACCTGAGCCCAAGCTGCAACAGAATATGCAACGTCTGGTGGAGCTCGATCGAGAGGCGACGGAAGAGTTTTGGGCGCGGTATTTTTTAAAAGTTTTGCGGGAAGAGTTGGGAGTAGAGGTATCTGGTGGCAAGGGCTATGCTCAGGGACATTTATCTGCTTATTTACAGCAAACCTGCTATTCTGTCGCTCTTAATCTCAGTCGCCAGTATAGTAGCGTTGATGTTTTCAAACAACTATACTCCGAGCAAGATTACTTCCAAAAAGCTAATCTGTTGGTTAGTAATCCGGTCGAATTACTCAGAAATTTTCGCTTAGAACTATTTTCTTCAATTCGAGGTTACGCTTGGAAAAGGCTCAAAGGTCTGGTGAGCAATCAAATTCGGAGGGAACATCCCCCACAAAATTGGGGGAATTACTCAGATTGGGGACTGCTCAGGAATACTTGTCGGACAGAACTGCAAAGCGCTTTAGCAGGGAGAATTAACCAAAAGCAAGTTGCCCAGCATCTTTTAGTTTGGCAGTGTTTTAAGGAAATTTATACTCCTAAATATAACATAGGTAGCTCTCATTTGACTGCCCCTAATGACGAGGAATTACAACAAATTGTTCAGTATTACCATCAAAGACGATTAGCACTACCGGAGCCAGGGACAACAATCGATGAAATTGGGATAGGGCAAATGCTGGAAGTTTGTATCTCGACAGTAAGAGATTGGCGTACAGTGAGTTTTTCCTATCCTGATGCTGATACCAATACCCTTGGTTTAGCTTCAGACTCTGGCTGGGAAAAAATTAGCCAAGATATTTCTCGTCATAAGCCCAATCAGCTCTTAGCTAGGCTTGAACAAGAGGAACAAAATCATCAGATTGACGCTATCCTAACCGCTGCATTTGAGCAGTTATCTCCCCAACAACAAAGCTTACTCAGACTTTGGAAATATGGTTTAGCAGCCAAGCAACAGGAAATAGGACAGGTATTCAATCTTCCCCAATACAAAATTTCTCGGCAGTTGAAGCCTTACAAGCGATCGCTATTGAAGGTTTTTGCTCAAGGGTGTGAAGAAAGCTTCGATATTGAGCTCAACAATGAAGTCATTGCTCAGTTAGATTCTCCCCTAGAAGAATGGTTGGAGAATCACTGCCAAAAATTTTTCCATTCTCTTTTAGAGTCAATTGTTCCCTTGATCAGCTCAGAAGAGAGGAAAATATTGCAGCTTTGCTATTGCCAGAATTGGAGTAGTGAGGAAATTGGGGCAGAGTTGGGACTTATGGTTTCTGATGTAGCGTCTAAACTCACCAAGATCAAGCAAGTGTTTCTGACACATTTCACGATTAATCTGGCTGCCAATCTAGAAATTAATCCTGAGGCATTGGCTGCGATCGCTTATCGAATCGAGGCTTTCGTCGAGAGCTGGCTCCATACTGCTGCCTATCCACTATATTAAGGGAATAAAAAAAGATGACACTTAAGCTAGAAGAACTAATTAATATTTATCCTGACGACTTATACCTGGAAGTTTACCCACAACAAAGGGAAGAGGCATGGTCTCAAACTAGCAATTATTCTAATCAAGCAGCTCGTTGGAATGCTTATCTTAATCTCTTGGCTTTAAAGGTATTTATCGCTTATCTCCAAGAGGAACCTGATCTGATCATAGACGCGGGGACGCAGGGACACGGGGACGCGGAGAAAGAGAGATTTCCATCTTACGTTGTGAGGGAAAGTTTATGGGAGTATGACGTACAAGAGCAACCCTTGTCTATAGAATTTAATGATATTGACCCTGGGCTTAGTAGTATCTGGGAATTCCTTAATGGTACAGCCATCAAGTTAGGGCAAACTCGATTGGTGATTATTCCAGAAGAAGTGACTGTTATCAGTGAATTATCTGTTCCTCAGGAGTGGGTAGATATTGCTGATTGGGCAGCTGACTATTACCTGGGAATGGCAGTTAATCTAGAGGATGGATGGTTACGTATCTATGGCTATGCTACTCACCAAAAACTCAAGGAGCAGGGAAGATATGAGCCAATGGGACGCACTTATGCTCTTGGTGAGGATGATTTAATCGCAGACCTCAATGTGATGTGGGTAGCCAGGGAACTTTGTGCCGCAGAGAGAGCGGAAATTGCACCTTTGCCTCAGTTGTCTTTAGCTCAAGCAGAAAAACTAATTGCCCAATTAGGTAAGCCTTCTGCCTATTCTCCCCGTTTGAATATTGATTTTGCATCCTGGGCTATGGTGTTAGTTAATGAGCAATGGCGACAAAAGCTGTATCGAATGCGATCGCTCTCCGCAGCAACATTATCAGTAACCAGTACCTTAAGCAAGGCACTAGTCAGGTTAAGTCAATGGCTAGAGCAAGATTTTGGGGATGCTCTCAATGCTGGTTGGCAACAGATTATTCCGA
>JAAHHL010000993.1 GCA_010672185.1 Caldora sp. SIO3E6
TGGAGTGGTTCGCGATGAGCGAGCAATATATAAGTCATAAATGGCAGCAGCCAGCTATTTGCCGCATTTTAGATGCCAATTTAGATCGAGCCAGAGAAGGTCTGCGCATTATAGAGGAGTGGTGACTGCTATAAATCAAGGATTTTTCCCTATCTCCCCAGCTCCCTCAGCTCCCTCAGCTCCCTCAGCTCCCTCAATCACGCCACTAGATTACTGCAAGTACCAGTTCTTCTATTTGTGCTTTGAATATAGCAGCACTTTGAGCACCAGATATCAAGTGTTGTTCGTTTAAGATAATAGCTGGTACAGCCCGAACCCCCTGGCTAATCCATTGGGTTTCGATGTTTTTTACCTCGTTTGCATACAAGCCGCTATCAAGTACAACTCTTGCTTCCTCACTTTCCAAACCAACTTGAGTAGCAAATTCCAGGAGAACCTCAGTATCATCAACTGCTTTCTGCTCACCGAAATAGGCAGAAAATAACCGCAGCTGCAACTCAGTTTGCTTGTTATATTTCTTGGCCCAATGGAGCAACTGATGGGCTTTGAAGGTGTTGTACATACGCATATCATCGTAGTAGTTGAAAGTGAACCCTAACTCTGCCCCAAGATTGGTAAGACGTTTCCGTGCGGCAATGCTTCCCTCCAAGGTTGTGCCATATTTTTTAGCCAGATGCTCACGCAGATTCTCTCCACCTTCTGGCATGGTCGGATTCAACTCGAAGGGGTGCCAGTGTAGCTCAAATGTCACCGCCTCCTCGAACATCTCCATAGCTTTTTCGAGTCGCTTGTATCCAATAATGCACCAAGGGCATACGACATCCGAGACAACATCAACTTTCAGTACTATCTTGTTCATTAGCAAATAGTCCGATAGACAAGGGATTAATGACAGTTACTACTGACTTAAGCTTCAAGATAATCAGACTAATCACTAAAGTCAACCAGTTTACTTTTAGTAACCACTCATCTGATGAGATCGCGATCGCATCATTTATAGAGTAAGGTTATCGATAGGGCGGGTTTTGTATTAAAACTGTTGCTATTATGCTTCCAAGGTGACCCTAAACCCGCCCCTACAGCGATCGCACATCCAACCTACCACCTACTGATTGGTCATCAAAACCTCAACACGGGCAAATTTTAGTCCAGTAATACCTTGCAGCGGCTCAATTGTGCCGGAGATAATTTTGCTATCTACCCAGCCTTCCCGCGCTAGATAGTGGAGGTATTGTTGATATTCTTTCCATTCGTCTTGGGTAGAATAGACAATAGTCAACATTCCTGGTTGAGTAATACGAGTGTGAGTTTGCTTATCCAGAGCTTTATCAATGCGCTTTTTAACGATTTCGTAGCGGATATCCTTGGTTCCTCGCACATCGAAGAGTTTTTCCGTACTCTCATCATGGCTAATATCTATCGTAAAGTCTTGTACCAACACTAAATGAGTGACGGTAAGTTGGTTAGATTCTGGATTTTTGCGGTTGAAAATTGTCCTGGCACAATCACAAATAGCTCTTAGTTGTTCATAACGGAGACTGCGCAGATGGTAGAGGGAAAAGTCCGAGTCAATGGATTCCCCAACATAAATCATATGGTCAAGTCCATCAGTACATTCTATATCACAGTAGTGAGAAATGATTTGTTGCATACGGACTTGCCACCGTTCCCAAGTTTCTTTCAATAGGGAGTTAATCTGACCAATCTTTTGATCATATTGCTCACGAGCCACGTAAACTGAACCTTGGCTATTGTTACAGCTTTGGCGATAATCTTCCACAGCTTTTTGAGCTTCAGCACCGCAAGTAGCAAAGTAGTCTAAGTAGATTTCGAGCTGCTCTCTTAAAATTTTCTGTGCGGTGACTTCCGCCTCCACCTTAATTCCAGCTTTGAGCTTTTCAATATAATCGAGCAAATCTAACCGTAGTTGTTGACAAAAAGCACTTCCTTGATGTTTTTCTACCGCTTCAACTATAGTTAGAGCGAGGTTAAATTGTACTAATAAATCGGTTTGGATGGCGCGGTTACGTTCATTGGAGGAACCACGAATATCGGAGATGCCATACAGAGGATAAACATCGGTAAAAATAATTGGTTCTGCCGGTAGTCCCCAACTGCGGCGCTCAGCTTCTTGCATAAACCGCCATTCCACTGCTGGATGAATATGGCTGAAATGTCGCTGAATCGCTTGCCGGAGTGCAGCGGTAAAGGCAGGCATTAATTCCCTAGCATGTTGGCAGTCAAGCTCATCAAAATGATGAGGGCGATTGCTCATTATCCCAACTACTCCAGCCAGTTGTCCCGTTTCATGGCTAGAGTTCGTAGCTTTGACAACTAGGGGAATTAGTAACAGAGAGCGAACCCCCTTAACAGCTAAGGATCGTTCACAATCCGTTGGGCAATCCTGGCTCAAGTCTGAGATATTCATGACTTGATTACTATCTGCTGCTTGCAAAAAGTAAGAGCTACTCAGGCTATCTCGAGAATAAGCAGTTGATTTGAGCTCCAGAGGGGAAGTATTGGGAGGTTCCGGAGGGATAAATAGCCGCATGAGCTCATCCTCTGCTTGGAGAACCAAAGTATTAGTAGCACGAAATAGCGATCGCAAATGTTGATTAATCTGGAAGAACTTATCCGCCTGGAGAATGGATTTTTGTTCAATCAATAGCTCAATCAGCTGCCCAATTGTCTCCCTTTCTGTGACATCTGAACCTTCCACCAAGAGGTTTCCTGAGAGTTGGTAGTCCTGGAAACGCAATTGCTTTGTCCAAATTGGTAACTGGGAAAGGTCTATTAATCTAGTGGAACCCTCTTTTACTAGCAACTGTTCCAAATTCAACTCCGCCAATTCATGCTCCTGGGAATGCCGACGTGTAACTTGTAGCTGTTGGGAACGAAAGGTAAACTCAATTAATCGTGGTTCTGGATAGAGAGGACTATTGACTGAAACAATCACTGGTTGATCTAGCAGTCGCTTGCCTTGCACCTCAAGGTGATAGATATCTCGAATAATCAGAAGTAGTAGGTGCTGTCGGTATAAAGATTCAATTGCCTTAGTTTGAAAGTTGGCTAACAAATCTGTTAATCGAATATCCTGCTCCGCTAAACTAACCTCCTTAGTAGTCAAGCCAGTCAACTGACAAAAATAATCATTGGCATACTGCACCTTGAAGGTATTCGGTTCTACAAGTGCCATCAACAGCTGACTATAGCGGTGGCAATGCTGAAGCGGGTCTAATTCCTGAGCTGTGTCTACTATTGCTTGTTCCTTAGCTGTCACTG
>JAAHHL010000994.1 GCA_010672185.1 Caldora sp. SIO3E6
TGGTCTAATACAAAATCCGGTTACAATAGAGCCGTTTTGAACAAACCGTGAAATCCCTGTAGAGACGTTTCATGAAACGTCTCTACAATGTGGGCATAGCGGGTATATCGATACCGGATTTGGTATAATTTTGTAGTGCCGTGGCATAGCTCAAATGATGGAATACAGTAACCACAATGCGGTGTGTTACGCTTCGCTAACACACCCTACGATTAGGTACATTATCGCTAATGCGAACGCCTCTAACTGCTCCTAGTCCTCTGTTCCATCTTCCCCCCACTTTGCTGTTGACTCCGCTGCTCTAGGAGTAGAAGTAGGCTTAACCTCATAAGGTTGAGAAGGTATAATTTCCAACTGTCGGTGCTTCCGCTTGGGCTTTTCTACTGGTTTACTCGGTGGCTGTTCCTTCTTAACCCCTGTTCCTCGCCTTCGTTCAGAAGTGCGCTCTTCACTGGTATCTTCTGCCACCACTTCATAGAGGATAGCAATTTTGTTTTGTTCTGTACCCTTACGTAAAACTCTACCCAAGCGTTGAATATACTCGCGACCGGAACCTGTACCTGATAAGATAATTGCTACGCGAGCATCGGGAACATCCACTCCTTCATTGAGGACATGAGAAGCAACCAGGGTTTTGTATTCTCCCTCACGAAAGCGAGTGAGGATGTTGTGTCGTTCCTTAACTGGAGTTTGGTGAGTGATGGCAGGAATGAGTAACTCTAGAGAAATACGGTAGACAGTAGCATTGTCGTTAGTGAAAATGAGAATGCGTTCTGGGTAATGTTGGGCAAGTAAATCCGTAAGTATCCGCAGTTTACCTTCTGTACACAGGGCAATTTCTTTCGCTTCCCGGTGAGCCAGCATCGCACGACGTCCCGCTTGAGACTTAGCGCTTGCCATAACGAACTGTTGCCAACCTTCCATACTACCTAAGTAGATTTTGGAGGATCTCAAGAATTCGTTGCGCAATTTGATAGCAGCATTATAGCGATCGCGTTCTACCTGGGATAGTTTAACCTTAATTTGAACAACTTTATGTTCAGCCAGTGCCAAACCAGCGAGTTCTTCGGGAGTTTTACGGTAAACTTCCGGACCTATCAGGGTATCTAGTTCATGATGACGCCCATCGGAACGATCCGGGGTAGCAGTAAGTCCGAGGCGATAAGGAGCAATTGCATATTCAGCAATTACTTTATAAAAGTCTGTCGGTAAGTGGTGACACTCATCACAAATCAATAACCCATACAAATTACCCAAGGTTTCAGCATGGATAGCAGCACTATCGTAAGTAGAAATGAGGATTGGTGTGCGATCGCGGGAACCTCCTCCCAGTAATCCTACTTCAACATCAGGAAATGCTGCCTCAATCTGAGCATACCACTGATGCATCAAATCTAGGGTTGGCACGACAATCAATGTGCTGCGGGGGGTTGATTGCATCGCTAATTGAGCTAAGTAAGTCTTACCGGAAGCCGTCGGCAATACTACCACTCCCATTCTTCCCCCCTGCTTCCAACTCAGTAGTGCTTCTTGTTGGTGGAGATAAGGTTCCATTTCAAAGCTGGGTACTAGTTCCAATGGGTAAAATTCCTTCGCCTCATCATTGAAGGGAGTACCCTCTGCTTGTAAGGTTTCCACCAAAGGACGGTAGTAAATACCAGGTATGCGAAACTTCTCTACCCTGTCATCCCAGGTAGCGTAATCTACCCAGCTTTTTCCTCTGGGTGGTGGATGCAAGAGCAGAGTGCCCCGATCAAAAGTTAACTTGGGGATACGCGGCATGAGCTTTTTAAGTTACCGTCCCGCAGCTATTGTACAGGTTCAAGGAATTCTCAATCATCTCCCTGACGCTAAAGGGATTACACGATTACGCAAAGCAATCTAATTTTCTTCGTTCTTGGAAAAATCTTGAATGACCTGAATTATCATCACTTTTAGCTCAGGTAAATTTTCTTCCACAACTTTCCAAATCACCTCTAAATCAACTTTCCAATATTGATGGGATAATTTATCACGCATTCCTGCAATATTTCGCCAAGGAATATAACTATATTTATTTCGGACTGAATCAGGAATATTTTTAACCGCTTCTCCGATCAATTCAATCGCTTTTTGTACTGCATATATTTTTTCTTTATTTTTGGTAAACTCTTCAAAACTAATCTGTTTAGTAAAATTTTCTATATCCCCAATCCCTTCGAGAATATCCTGTAAAAAAGTGACAGTATTTCGGGAAGTCATACATAAATAACCTCGGCCAAAATATTCTCTTTAATTTTTGGCTTTAATCCTTTTTTCGTTACCACATCAACTTTAATGCCTAAATGGTCACTTAGATAAAACTCTAAATCGACAATGTCCAATAGAGAAGGAGCTTGATAATAATCTATCAACACATCTAGGTCACTTTCTTCCGTTTGTTCTCCTCTAACATAAGAGCCAAAAATACCCAACTCTGTAATCTGATACTTTTCTTGAATAATTGGTTTATAATCAATGAGAAATTGCTTAACTTCATTAAGTTTCAACATGATTTACACTAAAGATGAGAGGAATGTAGCTTTCAGAGAGGATTAGAGCGAAGCTGACCATGCTACCTCCACCTGCGACAGCTGAACTAGCTAAGAGAGGTAAGGGGGAAAAGGAAGACAAGGGAAATAAATACTTATACCTTCCTCACCTCTAATTCTTTATATCATGTCCGTTGAATCACCCGTAATAAAAACTTCTCCGCGTCTCCACGTCAGCCCTAACGATAAGTATTCAACCGAACATGATATTATTCCCCATTCCCTGATCAGGTTTCAGATGAAGATGTTTCATCTTGAGATTTATCAGAGTCTTCCACAGATTCTGTTGCTGCCTGGTTCTTTTCTTGGGCACGCTGTTCTCGCTTTTTACGTTCGGCTTGAATAACGTCTTCAATTACACTCTGTGCCTGAGCCATTTTTTCTAGGTTAGAGCAGTACAACTCCAAGTCTTTTTGCAACTTCTCTTCAGGAAGATTAAGAGCTTGAGCAATTGGTTTGAGTGCTTCAGTAAGCTGCTTTTCTTCCTTGACTAGCTCTGAGTTAGCCTGTTCTAGTAGAGTATACAAACCAATAGCGAACAGACGGCTGTATTTAAATTTAGGATTATCCGCGATCGCAGCAACAGTAGTATGTAAATCTCCCGCAGCATCCAAAGGTTTTGGAGAACTAAACCAGGAGATTAATTCATCAACAGCTATACTGCCTAAGAGTCCTGTGAGCAATTCAGCATCCTTTTGATACTGTTG
>JAAHHL010000995.1 GCA_010672185.1 Caldora sp. SIO3E6
TTTTACCGCCACTACTGCTAATGGTATTGGTTTTGAGCATGGTTGGTTCAATGCCGTTGGTAACAATGACTATCAAGCTTTAGTTGGTAATCCCCATAGCTTTGCTTTCACCCTCAATCAACCCGGAAGTATCGTTAATGCTGGGGATTTAGCAGTAAACGACGGAGAAAACCTCACCCTGTTGGGTGGCACAGTAGTCAATACTGGGACTATCTCCGCCCCAGGAGGAGAGATTACCATTGCCGCAGTGCCAGGGGAGCATCTGGTACGCATCAGCCATGAGAATATGGTGCTGAGTTTGGAGTTTGAGCCAATCACTCAACTCAACGATGAGAGTTTGCCAACGAGTGGGGGAATATCTCCTGCAGATCTGCCGGGATTACTCAGTGGTGGTAATTTGACTGATGCCACAGGGATAACAGTAAACCCCGATGGCACAATTAGTCTGACAGGTTCAGGGATTGCCATACCGACAGCAACAGGAATGGCCATTGCCTCTGGTAATCTGGATGTTTCGGGGGAAACTGGAGGTAAAGTACATGTTTTAGGAGAACGGGTTGCTTTAGTTGGTGCTAATATTGATGCTTCTGGTACCGATGGTGGTGGTACGGTACTTATTGGGGGAGATTATCAGGGTCAAGGAACAGTTCCCAATGCCTTGCGCACCTTTGTTAGTAGCGATTCTGCAATTAATGCCGATGCACTCTTAAATGGTGATGGTGGCAGAGTAATTGCTTGGGCCAATGAAACAACAGGATTCTATGGTAGTATCAGCGCCCGTGGTGGTTTAAATTCTGGTGATGGCGGCTTAGTGGAGATATCAGGAAAAGAAGACCTAATTTTCCAAGGTCAAGTGGATACCACTGCTCCTCATGGTAACTTTGGGACGTTGTTGCTTGACCCAACGGATATCTCTATTATCGATGGTACTGGAGATGGAGACCTAGACGGCAACGATACTTCCTTTAGGGGTGATCCCTCGGGAACTTTAGGTGAGGTACTCTTCGGGGATATTGGACCAACCACTATCTATAAGTCAGAACTAGAAGGTTTGGCTGGTAATACCAATATTATTCTGGAAGCAACAAACAATATCACCATTGACAATGATGTATCCCTCAACTTTACCAACGGAACCGGAGAAATTGCCTTTACCGCAGATGCCGATGGTGATAGCAATGGCTCTTTTGTGATGCAAACGGGAAGTTCCGTCAATACTAATGGACGTTCCTTAATCATCACTGCTGCTGATATAGCTTTGCAAGGATTAGATATTACTTCTGATGGTGGCGACATCACCTTTGATGGCACAGTTACCCTAAAAAATAACTTCAGCATCAGCACCGGTACAGGTGCAGGAGATATTACCTTCAACAGCACCATTGATGGAGATCTCACTGGCACTAGAAATTTAGAGCTAGTAGCAGGAACCGGAGATGTGATAATTGAGGATACAATTGGCGGTCTTGTTCCTCTAGGTAGTGTCACTATCAGCGGCAACGATATTGTATTTGAAGATTACACTGGTGGTCCTCTGACAGTGACAGCTCAAGAGAGCATCACAGGAGGAATAATTATTGCCCGAGACTATGAACAAACTACTCAGCTGTTTGGGTTCGAGAGTGGAGATTTCACTGATTGGACAACTATTGGAGAAACTAGTGTTGAGACAGCAGACTTTGGTAGTGGTCCCACAGAAGGAACTTTCCAGGCTCTAGTAACTAGTGGTGGGGTTTCTGTTACTGATGCTAATCTAGAAACTTTTCTTGAAGCAGCAGGGGGTAGCTTAGATGATTTAGGGATTGGGGATGCTACAGAAGGTTCAGCCATTCAAATCACCTTTGTTGCCGAAGCAGGAGACACACTTTCCTTTGATTGGAATTTTCTTACTGATGAACTCGATCAAGCCGCCATTTTTAATGATTTTTCCTTCCTAACCCTAACCTCTCCATCTGGGGAAACCTCTACCTCAATAATAACTACCAGGAGTTCAACTCCTGTTGGTACGGGAGTAGCCGGTTTTGACGGCGAGACTGGATTTCAAACTTCTTCTATCCCAATCTCTGCCAATGGCACCTACACAATCGGCATCGGAGTTGTAGATGTGGCAGATGCCGTTGTTGATAGCGCCATCTTAGTTGACAACGTTTCCATAACAACACCGACTCCCATTAACGGTGCGCCAGTGAGTTTGTCAGCTGGGGGAAATGTGGAAGTTGTTTCAATCGATACCCAAAGTGTTGATGGTAGTGGTGGAGCGGTAAATATTACTGCTGGGGACTTAGTTCAGGTTACTGGCACATTCACAGACCAAAATGGAGTAACAGCCAGCATTTCCACTGCTGGTACTACAGGAAGCGGTATCATTAATATTGAACATGATGGTGGTACTAACAACATACCCTTTGTCGTAGGTGATGCAACTGAAAATGGCGCAGAGGGAGCCATCACTACTGGTGATACGATTATTTCCCCTCAACAGTCATTTCCCGATCCTGGCACCGTTAATCCTGTAAATGATATCAACATTAACTTTGTCAATGACTCACCAACCCTGAGTGTCAATTCTTTGTTAACTGGAGCTAAACAAAATCAAAACTACACTTTCTCCTTTGCCAATTTAAATCCTGTAGTCACAGATCTCAACGATGATGTCACTTCCATAGAAGTCGTGGCAATTCTCGAGGGAACGCTGACTAAAAATGGTGTGTTGGTAACGCCAGGAACAATTCTGGAGCCTGGGGACATTTTGGTTTATACTCCACCAACGGATAGCAGTGGTCTACTCAATGCCTTCACTATTAGTGCTAGTGATCAGGTTTCCTCCTCAACTCCCCTATCTGTAGCAATTGATGTGGTTGCACCACCGCCTCCACCACCAGTACCACCAGCACCACCGCCTCCACCAGTACCACCAGCACCACCAGCACCACCAGCACTTCCACAACAATCACCACCACCATCACTACCACTACCTTCCCTCACCTGTACCTTCTCCTTAAGTCCCTTAGAAGTACAAGCAGAAACGGTGAGTGGAAATGATGATGTTTCTGTAGCTGAGACAGACTCACCAGAAACTCCATCAACAGAGTCTCAAACAAAGTTGGTTAGCAGCTGGAATGACAATAATTGCCAGCCATCTTTAGATCAGACTATTGATTTAGAGATACCACCTGAAGAGAGTCTCCCTGAATCGGCTGATTTGAATGTCATACCTCCAGAAGAGGAAGACTAGGTGTTAGGTGTTAGGTGTTAGGTGTTAGGTGTTAGTGTTTGG
>JAAHHL010000996.1 GCA_010672185.1 Caldora sp. SIO3E6
CGCTTCCAGCGGGAGCAGTGGGTCCGGGCCGGTTCCGAGGCTTGGAGATGCTGGCCTGGTGCACGCTCGCGATGGGTCTCACCGCCCCGGGTCAGACCATCGGCGTCTCCGTTTTCGTCGACGAGTTCATCGAAAGCCTCGATGTGAGCAGTACCGGACTACAACATCCCTCTCAAACAGGTTGGCGGTAAACTAAATTGGTTGGGAGTTTTAAAATTCCTCTGGTATCGTCGTCAGATTAACCAAGCAAGGGTTATTGCTATGTGTTCTCTGCCAGAGTATCGCCGGAAAATGATTCCTCTAGCCTTAATTTATTTGGGAATGCAAGGGGGAATTAAAAAGGGAAAACCTTATAAAAGAGCCGAATTATCTTGGGTTTTTGAAGATAATTTATCTTCCCGCAAGCTAATTGAAGCAGCTGGAGGAAAGATTTATAAGACTTATCGAATTTATGAGAAATCCTTAATAAGTAATAAGTAATAAGTAATAAGTAATAAGTAATAAGTAATAAGTAATAAGTAATAAGTAATAAGTAATAAGTGAAGAGTCATGTTTTGCTTGCTGCATAAGTATAAAGGGACTTATTCAGCAAGCTCTAGTTATTCAACCGGATTTAAGATTATCTCCTTATTGAACAACCAACTCTAACCAAAGCGTCCACTTACATAATTCTTAGTTGCTTCCTGCTGAGGATTTTGGAAGATATTTTCGGTTAAATCGTACTCTACCAAGTAACCTTGTTTCCCTCCCTTCTCTGTAGCTTTAGCATTGAAAAAGGCGGTCATATCAGCTACCCTTGTAGCTTGTTGCATGTTATGGGTAACGATCACAATCGTGTAATTTTCTTTGAGTTGGTTGAGTAATTCTTCAACTTTGAGGGTAGAGATGGGGTCAAGAGCAGAACAAGGTTCATCCATCAGAATAGCTTCCGGCTCAATGGCTACAGCACGAGCAATACATAAACGCTGCTGTTGTCCACCAGATAAAGACAAGCCACTTTGTTTGAGTTTGTCTTTAACTTCATCCCATAAAGCTGCTTGTCTGAGGGAGCGTTCTACCAAATCGTTCATATTACCCCGATAGCCATTAATTCGCGCACCGAAGGCAATATTGTCGTAAATTGATTTGGGAAAAGGGTTAGGCTTTTGGAAAACCATGCCTATGCGACGACGTACTTCTACTGGATCAACACCTTTGCGATAAAGATCCTCTCCCTTGTAAGTAATTCTGCCTGCAACCCTTGCTCCCGGCACCAAATCGTTGAGTCGATTTAAGCATCTTAGCAAGGTACTCTTACCACAACCAGAAGGTCCAATAAAGGCAGTAATTTTATTTTCAGGGATATCTAGATAAACGTTACTGACTGCCTCAAAGGAGTCGTAGAAAACTGAGACATTTTCAATCTGAAATACTGCCTCAGTGGCAACTGCATTAAAAGAATCAGAAATCATTAGATTTAAGTTGTATGGGTTAATGAGAAAATTAGGTGTTAGGTGTTAGGTGTTAGGTGTTAGGTATTAGGTGTTAGGTATTAGGTGTTAGTTAAGCAACAGCAGTAATAATGCAAGATAAATTTCCTGAAAATATCCTATTGACAGCGAGAAAAACCTACTACCTACCACCTACCACCTACCACCTATTATTTCTGGAACTTATTGCGTAGCCAAATTGCTGTTGCATTCATCGACAACAACACCACCATCAATACAATAATGCCAGCAGCCGCTGCGGTGTGGAATTCTTCTTGGGGGCGGGAAATCCAATTGAAAATTTGAATAGGTAAGACAGTAAAGGGGGAGTCTAAGCCTTCTGGCAAGAAAGCAATAAAGGTTAAAGCACCAATGGTAATCAGAGGGGCAGTTTCGCCAATAGCACGGGAAAGAGCGAGGATAGTTCCGGTTAGTATCCCTGGAAAAGCTAACGGCAGAATCTGTGCCCAAATTACTTGCCAACGGGTTGCCCCCAAAGCAAAACCAGCTTGGCGCAAACTATTAGGAACAGCTCGCAAAGACTCCCGCGTTGACACAATCACAATGGGGAGAATCAGCAGACTCAGGGTTAGAGCACCTGTAAGGATACTGCGACCCCCGGTTATTGGCTCCAGCACCCGTGCAAATACGGCTACCCCTAGCAAGCCATAAATGATGGAAGGTACTGCTGCTAGGTTGTTAATGTTAATTTCAATTACTTTGGCATACCAAGTATTAGCAGCGAATTCCTCTAGGTAGATACCAGTACCAACTCCTAGGGGAAAGGTAATTATCGCTGTCAGCACCATTATATAAATAGTACCCACCCAAGCAGACAAGAGACCCGCTGCCTCTGGTTTGCGAGAGGGGTATTGACTGAGTAATGTCCAGTCTAGGCGCGGAAAACCGTCGATAACAACATCGATCAGTAAAACAAAGAGGATAACAATCCCCATCGTAACTGCTGCCCAACTGGCGATTTCAAAAACCCGGTCCCATCGATAGCGCTGAGCCAGTGCTAAATTAAAATTTTGCTGTCCTCCTGTAGGGCTCTGTTGAGAACCTGGGGAAGAATTTTGAGTAGTCATTACAACAACCCTCCACAGTCTTCAAAACTCATATCCATATCCATCCTTCCGATAACGTAGGTCTTAACCTTTGGCTGGTAAGCATGGTTTCAACTTCTTTGCTAGAAGCCCCATCTCTGCAAGAGCGGGGTTGTTTATATCATGTCCGCCTAATCACTTACGATAAAAACTTCGACCCGTCCCCGCGTCCCCGCGTCCCCGCGTCCCCGCGTCAGCCTTAACAAGTATTCAACCGGACATGATATTACTCGTATTTCTGCTGAAAGCGACGGACAAACCAGAAGCTAAAAACATTTAAAGCTAAGGTAATTAAAAACAAGGTTAAGCCAACGGCATAAATAGTTTTAAATGCCAAGGAACCAGCGGGAGCATCCCCCAAACTCACTTGCACAATAAAGGCTGTCATCGTCGCCACTGGCACGAATGGATTAAGAGTAAGGGTAGGATTTTGTCCAGCAGCAATGGTGACAATCATGGTTTCACCAACAGCACGGGCAACGGAGAGGACAAAGGAAGATACAATCCCTGATAAAGCTGCCGGTAGAACAACCCCTACAATCACTTCACGTTTAGTGGCTCCTAAGGCGTAAGCTCCTTGTCGGAGGCTGTTGGGGACCGCATAAATCGCGTCTTCGCTCAGGGAAGCAACTGTAGGTAGAATTGCAATACCCATTACCAAACCAGCGCTTAAGGAATTGAATGGTTCCATCA
>JAAHHL010000997.1 GCA_010672185.1 Caldora sp. SIO3E6
TAATCAAGGTGATTTGGCCAATAATAAGGAGTGCAGTAAGCCTCGTTATCAGCTGATTAGGTCTTGGTTTCAACATTGGTGCCAGTGGGAAGATTGCCACCAGCAGAGGAATTTCTATAGAAAGTGCTAGAGGTAAACCACCGATTACATATCCGATAATGCCAGCAATGGGAAGAATTACTAATGTAACTAAGACAGTAATGCTTCGAGTCTGTAGTTCAGACATCCTTATACTTGTTTCCCTTTTCCCATATTATGGCTCAATGCGGCTCATATCATTTTAGGTTGAAAACCTGTAGTTAAGATAAACTCACCAGACGCAGAGAAGTTTTTGCTATAGGCAATTATGCCGACAAAATTCAGTAGTGGGAGCATCTTGCTCCCTATTTAGGGCTTGCTGAATAAGTCCTTAGCTTTCAGCTGTCAGCTGTCAGCTTTCAGCTTTCCGGATTTTAACCCCGAACATTATTGATTTAACCAGGTATTTACCTACAATGGTGCAAGGAAATTGAAGTAAAAAATACAAAAACCTTGGACTATTTTGGCTTGCGAAAGGCTTAAAACCCAAGTCTTGTATAGCTTCCACACTTATGCAGCAGACCCTATTTAGGGCTTGGGAGAATAAGTAACAAGTAACAAGTAATAAGTAATAAGTAAGAATGAATGCAGCATTTATCCGCTGTTTTGGGCATCTGCATCCCCCAAGGTTACCCGGGTTGATGCCAGGTTTTTGAGCTCAGAGTTGCAATTTCTTTTGATTTTTTGGCTTGCTGCATGATTGAAAGCCTTCTCTGGTATGGCTTCCACACTTATTCAGCAGACCCTATTTATCAGTGCTATCAGCAAGTGAGCCCCCTAGAATTAAACCCAAGCAAACATGATGCTCGCACTACATTTTCCCAACCATTATATATAGCAACCGCCAAGGCTATTAGGACAAGGGGCTTAAGCCCCTTGTTAACCTGCCTTACCTGAAAATGTCTTAACCGCCCTGACGAATGCTATATGTGCGCAAATTTTCCCACTATGAAATAATATCACAAAATAACACCACTGTTAATAGTACTATTTTTGGGAAGCCCCTAATCACGGTGCTTGTTTGTGTAGCGAATTCTCGTACCTGCCCATTGGACAAGGGGCTTAAGCCCCTTGTTAACCTGCCTTACCTGAAAATGTCTTAACCGCCCTGGCGAATGCTATATGTGCGCACATTTTCCCAGTATGAAATAATATCACAAAATAACACCACTGTTAATAGTACTATTTTTGGGAAGCCCCTAATCACGGTGCTTGTTAGTGTAACGAATTCTTGTACCTGCCCATTGGACAAGGGGCTTAAGCCCCTTGTTAACCTGCCTTACCTGAGAATGTCTTAACCGCCCTGGCGACTGCTATATGTGCGTACATTTTCCCAGTATGAAATAATATCACAAAATAACACCACCGTTAATAGTACTATTTTGTTGGAAAGTACTTAATCACGATGCTTGTTAGTGTAACGAATTCTTGTACCTGCCCATTGGAGTTTTTCCTGTAGAGTTTGGTAATAGGAATAGCTCTCCCGCAAAATAATAAATTTCGCTTGACAATTGGCATTACGTATATCTACCCTCTGTCCCGGCCAAATCGAGGTTCCCAGGACACCATCCATCCAGAGTTTGGTATTGAGCTCATAGTCCCCTAAAGGCCAGATACTGACAACGGAACCGGAGGGTAGGACAATGGGACGGCTGGAAATACTTAGAGGACAAATTGGGGTGACAACGATCGCTTCCATGCCATCATGCACGATTGGACCGTTGGCAGAAAGGGTATAACAAGTTGAACCAGTAGGAGTCGCAACAATTAGTCCATCTCCCTGATACTGATCTACTATTTCTCCATCGATTTCCATTTCTAACATGGAAGTAATCATCCGATCCGCTGAAGCTGGCTTGACACACATTTCATTGAGGGCCAGAAAGCGATCGCTAACTGGTTTAGTATTGGTACGATTACCCTCAAACACTGCTGCCTGTAACATCATCCGTCGCTGAACTGCGTAGCGATCCTCTAACAAGCGATGCAAAACTTCTTCGGTGTCTTTGAATTGCTCAAACGGTTCGGTGAGAAATCCCAGATGTCCCCCCACATTTACCGATAAAATTGGTATTCCTTCTGGAGCAAGATGCCTTGCAGCAGCTAAAGCTGTACCATCACCCCCTAAAACGATCGCTAAATCAATTGGTTTAGCGGATGCTAAAAAGACGGGGTAGGGATTATCCTTAGCACTACTCGGTCCGATTAAGACTTGACACTGGTGTTGTTCTAATTGCCTAGCACATTGTTCGGCATAATTTTTGCCTTGAGTGTCTCCGGCTTTGTGGGTGATAATTACTTGCTTTAACTGCACCTTAACCTCAATTCCTAACACCTAACACCTAATACCTAACACCTATCGTAATGATTGCTCTGGATTTTGCAGAGGCGATCGCAAATTCCTTTAAGGTGAAAGTTACTACTAATAGGTTCTCGCGGTGCAGGTAATTCGGTATTCGGCCAGGTTAGTAAATCATTACAGGGACAAATAGGAGAAGGTATCCCAGCTTTTTTGATGGGTATGGGCATCTGACAAAGGGGGCAATCTTCTACCTCCCAGCCAGGCAACAACAACTCAGCAACGGTTTGTTGAGTACCCTCAAGATAACAATCACCGCTATCAGGAGAGAAAATTAGTTTACATATATCTTCAAATTGCTGGCTGTAGCGCTCACCTACAATTACTGGATTAACTAGCACAGTTGAGTTACTTTTGTCAAGTATAACTCTTTTACCTAACTGAAACCAGTAGGCGAGATAGCGTTTGACTTGTGGTTGAGATGACATGGGAGATTTGGGGGTTGTTGAATTGACATGAGAGATTTGGGTTATGAGATCTCTTGCATACCTCTCTTGCCTCCTGATCTAAAAATAGACGCGGGGACGCGGGGACGCGGAGAAAGAGAGATTTTCATCCTTTGTTACAAAACCTTATATCTTTACTTGTCTAGGTTCAGTATCAAGGTTGTCTATTACAGCCACTGGTTTAGTTTACTTTTCATTATACAGCTAAAAGGGAATTGAGAATTGAGAATTGAGAATTGAGAATTGAGAATTGAGAATTGTCAATATCTTCCTTGTCTCCCCCAGCTCCTCAGCTCCCTCAGCTCCCTCAGCTCCCTCAGCTCCTCAGCTCCTCAGCTCCTCAGCTCCTCAGCTCCTCAGCTCCTCAGCTCCTCAGCTCCCCCA
>JAAHHL010000998.1 GCA_010672185.1 Caldora sp. SIO3E6
ACCCATAGCTACTTATTTTAACAGCTACGAGGAGCGAGAAAGAAAGTCTGGCGGCACTCGCACCTCATTCCTTACTGATTAGTCTCCTGACTTTCGGCGAGTGCCCCCAGACTTTTTGAGAAGGTTCCTGGCTTGTTGGGATTGTCAGCCTCACTAACACTACACAGAGCAATCAGGCGGTCATTCTGCTGGAGGCGGCTGACTAAGATTGCATGACCAGGTTCTCTGGGTTGCTCGCGAAAGATATCCAGACCTATTACTCGCGGTTGATGCAGCTCTAGCTTTTCTAACACCTGAGCAAGAATGGCATCCGCTAATGGAAAGCCATAGCGGTTGACATCCTCTTCAGTTGCTTCAACCACTAGCAAGCGAGAGTCTAGCCCTTCATCTGGACGCAGCCGCATTAGCTGATCGTAAGCTTGCAACTCCCATCGCTGAAGCATCCCCAGCTCCCGTACCACCACCACCAAGCTGGTGATTGCTACACTGACAATCAGTGTAGTGCAAAGCCTGCGCCAGCGAAGCTGGCTCTGCTGCTCTTGCTCAGATCCATCGCGTAACTCTTGCCAAGTCTGCGGCTTTACTGCTGGATTCTGGCAAATAACTGGCAACCAGCTGGCACAGGGGAATTTGTCCTCTAGACCCTGTAATCTTTCCCTGGCTTGACGTTCTGCTGGATAGAAAGGTGTTCCTCTAGCAAACTCTAGGAGAAAATAGGTCAGAAATGCTTGTGCCACCTGATCCGGCACCTGCTCCCGCATGACAATCATTTGCGGGATGTGCAAGCTTTCAAACTCACGCACCAATCCCAAGCCATCACAGGAGTTGAAAATCGCTATCTGCAATCCCCCTGCAACTGCTGTTCTAAGGGCAAACCGAACTTCGTCAATGGTCAAGCTATCGGTCTGATTGAGATAAATCCGACCCTTATCTCCCTCAGTTTTACTATGACCCGCAAAAAAGAGAATATCCCAAGGTTGTTCCCAGAGTTGGTCATTTAGCTCCCGACGTAACGGTTCTACAAGAAAAGTTGTTGCTGCACCTGGTAAATTCTCTAGCAGCTGCCGGTCTTTCTTGACATTAATGCCTGCGCTATTACCCAGAATCGCCAGAATTCTGACTTGATTTTGAGCAGTAGGTATCTTCGCTCTTGTTGGTAGTTCACACTCTGGAGCACTGAGGGCAATTTCCGCTTGAGGGTAACGCTCCAACAAATCCCACAGATGCCAGGGTAGCTTCTGTAGCTGTCTGGATTTGGTGCGAATAATCAACCACACTTCCTCGGATGTATCTAATTTTTCTAGCCATTTCTCCCGGATAGGGCGAAACGACTCTGAACTGAGCCACCGATTGAGGCGTGAACACAACCCCAAAGCTGAGTTACGGCACTCCTCCTTCCGAGTTTGGAGGGAGCCATTAACCCTAACTTCTTTCACTTTGAGCTCTCGGGATGCAATCCCCAAACTGTGATAAGTTGACAGCCAATCGCGATAGTTTTCTACTAGCTCAGGCGCTGGAGGTAACCTGCCAGTGATTTCCGTTTCTGGTCGCGAGTCCTTTGAACCAATCTCCAGGGTAACCTGAAAACCCTCATCAAACTCACCATCTAGTTTAAGTACAACTAACTTCCCCATTGATAAGTACCAAGCTCGTTTGCTCAGATCACAAAATCTTCTGTCACGCTGAGATCATCCATAGCCACCTTGACGCTAAAACAGTCTCCCAGTTCACCACTAAGCTCCAATTGAATATTCTTATTTTGGCTTTGCCCCTGGATATTCATCATCGTGTTTCCCTCCTCATCCAGCAACATCAGCTGTAGATTAAGGGGCAGGTAAGCTTGCTCTCTGTTAGGACAAACCTCCACCATAATATCCATCTCCGGCTTGGATTTTGGGGTGAGACTAACAACCATCATCACGGCTTGAGTGTACCTCTCCCATTCAATTAGCTTGCACCGACTAATCCTTCCATCCTCTAAACGAAAAGCTAACCCTATTAGTTCTGGGTTGAGGAGTGCTTCCACTGTTTGCCAACCAGCCTCAAAGACATCCTCAAACCATTGACTCAGTTTGACCACTGGTCTGAGCTGATCAAGGTATGCTGGTAAATCCTTAAGCGATCGCAATTGCTCTAAGGGTAACTCACCAACCCCTGCTGTGGGAGAAAAGCCCAGTAGAGTTGCTTCAGTATACTCCTCATCAATCTGAACTACCACATAACCAATTCGAGCAAACCAAGCTTCCTGGGGAATGTGGCAGGTTAAATCTCCCGGTTTGACAGGACGGCATTCCAAGTCTCCCAAGCCTGCTACCCTCAAGTCCGCTGCATCTCCAGCTAGGCGCACCGCTGGGTTCCAGCTATTGCCTGCACTCAAGTCTGTGGGAATGCCTAGAATCCGCAGGTAGTTATTGACAGAACATACAGCTAGAGTGTTGAAGTAAACTTGTTGTGCTTTTGCCGGAGTAGGTTGCTCACGGGCAAACTGCTGTGCAATCTGTTGCACCTCCTGAGGAATTGGCAGAGGAACTGACCAATCTTCTAATGTCTGGGTTATCATCAAGCTTGTCTCCTGAAGTCATTTATTTTATTACTAAATCCGGGTTAATTAACCCATCATCATTCGGTGTTTTTTTCTATCC
This sequence comes from Caldora sp. SIO3E6, assembly GCA_010672185.1. GTDB lineage: Bacteria > Cyanobacteriota > Cyanobacteriia > Cyanobacteriales > Coleofasciculaceae > Caldora. The sequence goes on from JAAHHL010000998.1 coordinate 2,643, forward strand.
TGCTTATCTATTCTCAATTCTCAATTCTCAATTCTTCATTCTTCATATATATCCCTGCGACTGACCGAACTTTCGTAACAGAGGTAAGCATTTACGGTTATAAAATTTGGGCAAATCCTTTGTTTCTGATGGTGTTAATTGAAATTCTGCTGCTATAGTTTTCCAGGGAGTATCGGGAGGAAGTCGCCGCAGAATCAGGACTTGAGCATTAATATCGGGACGTTTTCTAAACAGAGTATTGCGTAATATCCCGTCTGGATCAGCCTCAACCCAACTCTGAGTATTTTCCCAAATTTCCAGAATCTGCTGCATATCAGGGGGAGATGATAAATTCTCCACAGGGTCAATTGTTTGTCCGGACTCTGTTATTGTCACCGTAATTTGCCGCCGCTGCTGCCTAGACTGGGCATCTCGTAACTTTCTTAGTTGCTTTTTGAGATTATAGTTTAGCCAACTAATAACGCTACCAACGGTAGGGTTATATTCTTGTGGATGCTGAGAGCAATATTCCCACATTTGTTGAAGAGCGTCATTGTAGTAAGGTTTGTATTCTTTCCAAAGCTTTCCAGATTTCATTACTAATAAATGTACTTCGCTGAGCTTTTGGCGATGCTCCAGTGTGAGA
>JAAHHL010000999.1 GCA_010672185.1 Caldora sp. SIO3E6
TCCCCAAAATCCCCAAAACTCCAACTCGGTTCTCAGTAGCTTTTTAGATGCTGATGGTGATGGTGATGTAGATATATCTGATGCCATGCAGCTAGCTGGACGTTATATCGGGTAGTAAACTACCTACACCAAGTCGGAGTAACGACTATGGAGTAGGCTTTTAGTAGCCCTGTACCCAATCAAATAAGCTAGGCTGGAAGTACTCAACGTTCCGACCTAGCTCACACGACAGATACGAACCTCTAGGGCTGTTTACAGAAGCCCCCAATAGTTTGATTACGTTGGCACCATTAAAGTCAGCATCACCTTTCCAGTTGCAATGCCCACACGAGAAAGTCTTACCACTTCGGTAGGACTTTCCTTTTACTGGATGGATGTGTAGGCACTTGTGGCAAGTCTGGCTGGTGTAGGCTGGATTTACTTTAATGACTTGAACTCCGGCACCAAGAGCTTTGTAGTCCAAGAAGATTCGTAGCTGAAAAAATGCCCAACTGTTAGAGCGTCTGCGTTCAGTTTTGTTTCTTGGTTGCTCGTTTGTGCGTTCACGAATCCCTGTTAAGTCTTCAATTACAATTGAGCATTGCGACTGTTTAGCCTTGCCAACAATGTGCTTACTGACATTATGGTTAACCCACGATTGAAAACGTCTCTCCCGACCAGATAACCGTTGCAAAATCTTCCTAGCTCTACGTCTGGTAGATCTTGTGCCTTCTAAAGCCTTCTTTTGGAGAGACGCTCTTACCCTGGAATATCTATCTCGAATTTCTGTTATTTGTTGCCCTGAAAAACTTTTGCCTTCACTCGTAACAGCCACATCACGACGCCCCAAGTCCACCCCAATTACATTTTGGGATTTTTGAGGGCTTGGGGCATCACTCTTTACCTGGATATTTACTGAGTAAGTGCCGTTTTGATGCTTAACCAGTGTTGCAGATGTTGGAGTAAAACCAGATAGTTTTCCCTTCTGGTAACTGCCAACGTCAACCAAGAAGCGTTCTCTTCCACCAACTAGCGTCAACGATACCGACCAATCCTTCTCTCTAAAAGAGAAGATTCGGGCATCGTAATCCGCAGATGTAGGAAGGAATTTCTTAACAGGTTTGTTCATCCGCTTGGCTGTTTTGCGGTTAGAACTTACCCTGTTGATGGCACGGATAGCAAGGTTAGAAGCCAAACCAAAGCGTTCCCGCACTTCCCCATATACTTGATTCTGAATGGTTACGTTGTGGGTAATCTTTGGCTCTACAACTTCGTTGATATAGCTGCAAGCATCCGCAAACGCTTGAAGTGTCGCCTCTATTTTGGCGATCTGTTCAGGCGTGGGGTTAATCTTGCAAACTATCGTTAATACTTGCTTTTCCATACCATGATTATATCACTGCAATGAATATTTTAGATCCTGACCGCAATTCCTCTCACCACCAAATCAAAGATTATGGTGGGAGCCTCCTTGCGGTTGAAGGTGAATTAAATTCTCACACCTAAGGCGATTGGGTGAAAATGATTGTACCCGCGACGCGGTGCGTTGCACTTTCGGTGCGGAATGCTGCGCAAACTCTAACACACCTTACGAGGTACTTCTTACTTCTATCTTGCAACCTTGCTCCTTGCCTTCTTCCCTCGGAACCTTCTGCCTCCTGCCTCCTGCCTCCTGCCTTTAGAGCAACTACCACCTTTCACTGAGTACGAGCCGCTTGAGCGAGCAACTTAATCAGTTGCCTGAGTTGCTTATGCTCAAAGGCTTGAACAATTGTTTTAGCCGCAGCTTTGGGTTCCACCGTCAAAGTAATTTGTTTCGGTTCGTTATCAGTAGCTTTAATTGCATCAGGTGATGTTGTGTTGATGAGCTGCTGTAAAGTTGGACTGGGAGTAAGCACACAACTTTGGTTTTGTTGCAGTTGATCGCTGGCTTGCTTGAGTTCCTTAATGACCACTGGTGCTAGGGTTTGATAGGAATTCTGGGGATTAGCGATCGCTTTGTTAGAGATTTTGACTAACTCTTGCCAAGTTTTATTTCCAGCATCCAGCCCAAATAACTCCTTGCAGTGCTTCTGTAATCCTTGACGAGTGTGTGAGGTTTCTTGTTGTTTAAACAGCTGTAGCATCTGTTTGAGGTAGTTTTTTACCTGGGGGGCAAAATGATGCGGAAGTTGTTGTTGAGCTTGCTGTGGGGTGAGTGAGGGATTCGGTGCTGTTGTTGTTGACGATTCATCAGAGCCACTCATTAGCTGGTTGAGATAACTCTCTAATTCCACAAAGCAAGGTTCTGCTGCTTGCACCGTTTTCTCGGCTTCCTCTGCCTGAAGACCAAATGGACTTTGTAGCTTATCTAGTAAATCTTTAAGAGTATCATACCCCCTTAAAAACAAAGTTTCTAGCTTTTGGTCAACACTGATGTCATTCTCTTTAAGGACTTTAAAAGAGTCCTCCAACTTGTGGGCTGTTTTTTGAAGACTGACAAAGCCAAGCATTGCCGCACCTCCCTTAACAGAATGAGCAGCACGAAACATTTCATTCACTCTCTCTGGATCTGTCACTACTGAGCGCAGCTCTAATAGCCCTTGCTCAATGGTATCGAGGTGTTCTTTTGCTTCTTCAATGAAGTAGCCAATGATCTTTTGTTGATTCCCCGCATCCACGGCACTTTTCCTTAATCAATCAAATTTTGTCTACTCAGCAACTTAAGAGTCTACACCAGTTGATGGTAGCTCTGATGGAAAATCTAGCATGGGCGCTGCCAAATCTACTTTTTTAGGATAACTGAATTAACTCATCCCTACCCTAAGAGAGATGGGAGTACCACCAATCGACTTTGCCAGTTAAGCTCATCCCACGTACTTTAGTCGTGGGATGAGCGTCATTTGTCATTTGTCCTTTGTCCTTTCTACCCATCCCCTGAAGGCTTGCTTAGAACTCAGAAGCTTTGAAGAGCAAAGGTTGAAAGCTTTATACTATCTATTTTTGTCTATGATAATTTCGGCTCTTTTCTCGACTCTACCCCAGGGTATAACTCCTACTTTATGTTTTCACTGATACTGTTTTCTTTTTTCTTTTCACTCTAGGAATAAGCTTAAAGAGGAAATAATGAGATTTCTTGATGAAATCTCATTTAATGTGTCATTTATCCCCTTGCTGCCTCCTCTCAACCATCTCGGCCATTCCTCCGAGAAGTTGGTTTATCTCGATCACAGACTTAAACGTGACCACCCCTGCAAGCATCTGTCTTCCGAGCATTGCTACCAAGCCGTCATTGTCAGCGCCGATA